>WJJX01000134.1 GCA_014729445.1 Candidatus Moraniibacteriota bacterium
AAATAAAATCTGTCTTTCCAGGTTATTAAACCCTTCATCCTGATAAGAAATGCTGTAAAGAGCCATTAAACCAAAGGCCAAAACAAATAAGATACCGAAAAAAAATTTAAAATTAAATAGGGCTATCCTTGGGACTATTTTCATCGTTTGTTTGATATTGTTTTTTATAATACTGCCAATATTCATTATTCTTCAGTTTTTGCCACCATTCGGGATTGTCTTTGTACCATTGAACGGTTTTTTTAATCCCTTCCTGAAATTTAACGCGGGGCTCCCAATCCAGATTTTTTCTTAATTTATCACTGTTTACGGCGTATCTTGAGTCATGGCCGGGTCGATCTTTGACGTGTTCTATCATATCCCGGGTTTTACCTAATGCTTCAAGGATTAAATTGGCTATTTCGATGTTTTTTAATCTTTCTCCGCTTCCGATATTATAAACTTCGCCGATTCGACCTTGGTGTAAAATTTGATCGATCGCTCTGCAGTGATCCTCTGTATAAATCCATTCTCTGATATTTTTACCTTGATTGTATAAAGGGACTTTTTTATTTTCCATCAGGTTAGTGATAAACAAAGGAATCAACTTTTCCGGATATTGATAAGGTCCGTAGAAGTTGCAACTGTGGGTTATAATAACCGGCGTGTTATAAGTAACATTGTAAGCCCGACACAACAAATCTCCGCCGGCCTTGGAAGCGCTATAGGGGCTGTTCGGCTCAAAGGGGGAATTTTCGAAAAATTCGCCTTCGTCTATTTCGCCGAAAACCTCATCGGTTGAAATCTGAATCATCTTTTGAGCCTTGCCCTGCTTAACGGCCTCTAAAAGTTCGTAGATCCCTAGAACATCGGTTTCGACAAAAGCCCTGGGATTTAAGATTGATCGATCCACATGAGTTTCAGCGGCGTAATTGATAATGACATCGACTCCTTTATCCAGAGCCTTATTGAGGTCTTTATTTCGGGCGATATCGCCTTTGACAAATTTATAATTGGGATTCTCCTTAATCTCTTTTAAATTCTCCAGATTACCGGCATAAGTTAATTTATCAAGATTAACCACCTGATAATCCGGATATTTATTGAAGATATATTTTATGAAATTCGACCCCATAAATCCGGCCCCTCCAGTGACTAAAATTTTCATAATAATTTAGATTTAATATTAATGGGCTTTAAATTCTTTCTATTTTTTCTATGGTAAAAACTATTATTCCTTTGCACGGCATACCCTCTTCTTCGCATTCTTTTTTGATTTTTTCAAACAACTTGCCGCTTTTGAAATGTCTGGCTTTTCCGCAAACCTCATATTCGTGATCCTTATCCTTTTCAGCACCCCAGATATTTAAACTAACATTGTTGTTTTCTTTTATATTTTTCAAAGTCTTTCGCATATAAGTATCTTTTATGATAATTCTATTCTCGTCTAAGAATTTTATTCTATCAACCGTAATGCAGTGAACACCATCTTTTCCGTTACTTATAAGCGTAACCGGTTTCAAACTGATAATTTTTTGAATCTCTTTTTTTAACCTCTGGTCAATCATAATTTGGGTTATAAATAAAAACAATCAGGAAAGGAAAATCAATTTTATTATATCGATTTTTTTAAATTTTATCTAATTTCCTTCTTTCAGAGTTAATTGACTTTATTTTTTTGCTTGAAATTTTAATTTTTTGGCCACTTTTATGAATTCAAGAAAAAGAGGATGTGGATTGTGGGGCCTGGATTTAAATTCCGGGTGAAATTGAGTGCCTAGAAAAAAGGGATGATACGCTTTCGGCAGTTCCATTATCTCCATTAACCGTCTGTCCGGTGAAAATCCGGAAAAAACCAGCCCGGCTTTTTCAAGATCCTTAATAAACTTTGGATTAACCTCGTATCGATGACGATGCCTTTCATAGATCAAAGAGTCGTTATAAGCTTTAGCTGCGATGGTTGACTTTTTTAATAAAGCTTTATAGGAACCGAGCCGCATAGTGCCTCCAAAATCGTTTTTTTCCATTTTCTTTTTTTGATCAGGCATTATATCGATTACCGTATACTTACTGTTTTCCTTTATTTCTTTGCTAGTAGCTCGAGTGATCCCGGCCATATTTCTGGCAAATTCGATAACAGCCAGCTGCATACCGTAGCAGAGTCCAAGATAGGGGATTTTATTGACTCTTGCGTAATTAATGGCCCTTATTATTCCTTCAACTCCTCTTTCTCCAAACCCGCCCGGAACCACAATTCCGTCGAATCTTTTAAGCTCTTGGACTTTTGAGGGGTCTTTTTCATAGTCTATCGAGTCTATCCAGGTTAAATTGGTTTTTACCTCATTGTGGATCGCGCCATGCTTTATGGCCTCGATAACGGAGATATAGGAATCCGAAAGCACGAATTCGCCGGTGCTGAAATATTTGCCAATAACCGCTATTTCAAGATTTTTTTTGATTTTTTTGATTTTTTCGGTAATTTTTTCCCATTTTTTGATATTATTTTCGACGATTTCCAAATTCAATTTTTCAAGAATTTTTTCGCCGATTTTATCCTTTTCAAAATTAACCGGCAGATTGTAAACACTATCCACATCCGGCGCGGAAATAACATAATCCTCGTTTATGTTACAAAAAGTGGCGATTTTTTCTTTTCTTTTTTGATCGAGCGATCGTTCGGACCTGGCGATAATAAAATCCGGCTGAATTCCGGCCGAATTAAGGGTACGAACCGCATATTGAGTAGGTTTGGTTTTCATTTCCCCGATTTTGTCGGGAATCGGCAGAAAACTAACCATGACCACTAAAACGTCTTTGGGGTATTTAATTTTCATCATTCTGGCGGCTTCCAAAAACAGGATGTTTTGATATTCTCCAACCGTTCCCCCGATCTCTATCACGGAAATTTCGGCTTTTTCTTTTCTTGCGGCTTTTTCGATTCTTCGAATAACCTCCAAAGGAATATGCGGCACTACCTCCACGCATTTGCCCCTGTATTTCAAGGCTCTCTCCTTTTCGATGACCGTTTTATAAACGCTTCCCGTGGTCATATAATTGGCCGAAGTCAGGCTTTTTTCGAGAAATCTTTCATAATTGCCCATATCCTGATCACATTCCATACCGTCGTCTAGGACAAAAACCTCCCCATGTTCGGTCGGATTCATGGTTCCGGCATCTACGTTAACATAGGGATCGATTTTTAAAGCAGTCACCTCGAATCCTTTAGCTTTAAGAATAGCCGCAATCGAAGAACAGGTGGTCCCTTTTCCAACTCCGCTCATCACCCCACCGGTCACAAAAATATATTTTTTGTTTTTAATTTCCATAATTCCGTTTTTATTTGTTAATTGAAGTTACGTACAAACAGCTGGATTTTTATTTTTCCGCTTTTTTCGGTTTTTCGGCTTCGATTTTGAGTTTAAGGATAGGCTTAACCTCCTCAAACAATTCTATCCTAACTTCATAATCCCCAATTTCTTTGATGGGGTTCTCGATAAGAACCTGCTTTTTGTCAATTTCAATTTTCTTCCCCTGAAGTCCTTTTGCAATATCCTTTTGGCTTACCGAACCGAATAGTTTGCCTTCCTTTTCCTTTCTTTCTAACTTAAGAGAAATTTTTTCGATTTCTTTGGCCAGCTTTTCCGCTTCCCGCTTCATTTCTTGCTCCTGTTTGATTCTTTCCTCCTTGATCTTTTCGGCCTCTTCAATCGCTTTTTGAGTAGCCAGTTTAGCGTAGCTATAAGCCAAAAGGAAATTTCTGGCATAGCCTTCCTTGACTTTCACCACATCCCCTGCTTTGCCCAATTTTTCGACTTTTTTTAATAAAACAATTTGAACCGACATTATTTAAACTTAATACTTAAATTTTTTAAAACTGCTATTTTGCGAACTCTCCAAGGACAAAAAATCTAATTTAGGGATCCGCGCGCCGCACGGTTCCCTGAACTGAAAATCTTTATCCTATGATTTTTAATTTAATTATACTAACACTATTAAAATAATATTTTCAAGTAAGAACAATTTTTAGATCGCAATTATTTCTTTTTTTGACTGCATTCTTTGTTTCGGCACTTGGTCTTTCCGGTTCGCAGATCCTTAATCAAAAGATCGCCGCATTTAGGACATTTTTTGCCGGTCGGTTTTCCATTCATCGCATTTTTACATTCCGGATAATTGTTGCAAGCCCAAAAGATGCCTTTTCTGGATTTCTTTTCAACGATTTCCCCGGTTTTACAAACCGGACATTTGACTCCCGATTTGTTCTCGATCTTTTTGATGTTTTTACATTCTGGATAATTGGAACAACCCAAAAATGATCCCCACTTACCTCTTTTGATCTCCATTTTGGCCCCGCACTTATCGCAGATCACCTCACCGATTTCTTTGGCCAGCTTTTCCTGTTCTTTTTTATTGGGATCTTCGGTATATTTACATTCCGGATAACCGCTGCAGGCGAAAAATTTGCCGAAGCGTCCGAATTTTTCAACCAACTCTTTCTTGCATTCCGGGCATTTTTTCTCGATCTTTTTTTCGTACTTTTTAATGGAGTTGGATTTTTCTTTTAATTCTTTGGCAAAAGGTTTATAGAAATCGTCGATTACTTTAACCCATTCGTTTTTGCCTACGGCGATTTCGTCGAATTCGGACTCCATTTTGGCGGTAAAATCGTAGTCGACAATATTGGAAAAATTTTTGACCATTAGATCGTTAACCAGATAGCCGATTTCCTGAGGCACGAATTGCTTGGCTTCGTCTTTTTCCACATAACCCCGATCGATAATGGTGCTCAAAGTCGGAGCATAAGTCGACGGCCGACCGATTCCGTAATCCTCAAGGGTTTTAATCAAAGTGGCGTCGCTAAATCTGGCCGGCGGCTGAGTGAAGTGCTGAATTCCCTCCACTTTGTGCAAATTTAAAATTTCCCTAATCGCCAAATTTTCCGGCAGTAAAACCTCTTCGACTTGAAATTTGTCACCAAAAGCCATTAGATAACCCTCAAATTTAATCTGGGAACCGCTGGCTAGCAATTCATAGCTGCCGGCCGTAATTTTGATCTTAATCTTATTGAAAACGGCTGGCTGCATTTGACTTTGAATAAATTTGGTCCAAATTAATTTATACAATCTGTATTGATTATGGTTTAAATATTTTTTAAGACTCTCCGGGCTTTTTTCGGGATAAGTCGGGCGAATGGCTTCATGGGCCTCCTGGGCTCCTTTGGCGCCTTTTTTGAAAAATCGGGGTGTATTGAGAGAGTAATTCTTTCCGTACTCTTTTTCAATCACTTTTTTGGCTTTTTCAAGCGCTTTTGGAGAAACATTGAGCGAATCCGTTCTCATATAGGTTATAAGACCGGCATTTCCTTTTTCAAGTTTTACTCCCTCATAAAGCGTTTGGGCCACCATCATTGTTTGTTTGGCCGAAAAACCCAGTTTGTTGGCGGCTTCTCTTTGAAGAGTGCTGGTTCTGAAGGGAGGGGCGGGATTTCTCCGGCTTTCCTTTTTCTCTATATCCTTTATTTGATACTTTTCTTTTAGTAAATCCTTTTTTATCGATTCGGCTTGTTTTTTGTCTTTGATGAAAAATTTGGAGATTTTTTTGCTGCCGATTTTTGAAAGCACCGCTTTAAATAAATTCGCATCCTGCTTTATGTCCTTTACCTCCCCGGGTTTGACTTCTTGTTTGGAAAGCCAGGCTTCGATATTCCAGTATTCCCTGGGTTTGAATTTTTCCCTTTCTCTCTCCCGCTCCACAATTAACCTCAAGGCAACGGACTGAACTCGGCCGGCCGATAGACCGTATTTGATCTTTTTCCACAGCAGAGGCGACAGATTATAGCCGACTAATCTATCCAGCACTCTTCTGGCCTGCTGAGCGTTAAATAAATTTTGATCAATCTCTTTGGGGTTTTTTAAGGCCTCGGTAATAGCGTTTTTGGTTATTTCGTGAAAAGTGATCCTTTCGAATTTCATCTTGGGCGCGTAGCGTTTGATAATCCATTTTAAGTGATAAGCAATGGCTTCCCCCTCCCGGTCTTCATCAGTTGCCAGAATCACTTTCTTGATTTTTCCTTTTTTTATAGTGTCTTTGATGGCTTTAAGCGCTTTGTTGGCCTTTGTGGAAATGGAATAGGAAGGCTGGTAATTTTTTTCTACATCCACTCCGATTTTGCCTTTCGGCAAGTCTCTAATATGACCAAAAGAGGAAAGCACTTTGAAATCTTTCCCCAAATAACGATTGATTGTTTTGGCTTTAGTCGGTGATTCGACTATTACTAAATTCATAAAAGTTAAAATACTAATAATTAAATTGAATTTGGATTATAATAAATCTAATATTAAAAAATTATAAACTGAATGTAAAATGCTTTTAAAATTTATCCTTTTATTTCGATACTATCCATAAAATATATTTTCTCGATATAATGTCAACAAGCCAATAAAATTTCCCTGCTTCAGCTCTACAGCAGCCGCAACGAGTTTGAGTTTTTGCTAACAAAAGGCTAGAGAGAACCAAAGATTCAAGGTTCAGCTGGCTTGAGTTTTTAGTCTAAAAAAATTTGCCAAAATAAAAATAAAAAGCTAAACTAATTGGGAAATAAACCACTTGCAGAGGTGGTTGTTTATTAATTATTAAATCTGCATTTTAAACAATCATGACACAAAAAACTATAAAAGAATCATCAAATAATTCTAAAAACTCCCAGACACAATTCGATACTCTTTTGGATCAATATATGGTGGAATTTCCCAAAATCGGTGATCTGGTTGAAGGAAAAGTTATCGATATCGCAAAAAACGCCATCTATTTGGATTTAGGAATGCTGGGTACCGGAATTATAATGGGAAGAGAAATGAAAGACGGACTCGGACTGGCCGCCAAGCTGAAAAAAGGCGATGAAGCAGAGGCGACCGTAATTGAGCTTGAAAACGAAAACGGCTATATGGAACTTTCTTTGCGGGAAGCCGGTTATGAAAAGACTTGGCAGGAACTTGAAAGAAAAATGAAGGAAGGAGAAGTAGTGGAGACAAAGATATTAGCCGCCAACCGAGGAGGTCTCATGGTCGAAATAAACGGTGTTACCGGATTCTTGCCGGTTTCGCAGCTTTCAAACGAACATTATCCCCGAGTAGAAGACGGCGATAAAGCTAAAATTCTACAACTTTTGAATCGTTTTGTGGATCAAATCTTGACGGTTAGGGTAATTGACGTTGATCCGGAAGAGGAAAAATTAATCGTTTCCGAAAAAGCGACCCAATCGGAGAAAGAAGAAGCCGAAGTGAACAAATTTAAAATCGGCGATGTGGTGGAGGGAATAATAAGCGGAATTGTTAAATTCGGAGCCTTTGTCAAATTTCCGCCTAAAGGAAAAAAAGAAGATGAAGCAAGCCCCAAAGAAATGCTTGAGGGTTTGGTTCATATTTCCGAATTAGCCTGGCAGCTGATTGATAACCCCCACGATATTGTTAAAATCGGAGAAAAGGTGAAATGCCAAATAATTGACGTGAACAAAAGCAAAATCTCGCTTTCAATCAGAAATTTACAGACCGATCCCTGGACCGAAGTTAAAGACAAATACAAGGTGGGAGAAATTATCAACGGAACAGTCACCAAATTGAATCCGTTTGGCGCTTTTGTTCAATTGGACGAAAGTATTCATGGTTTGGCTCACATCTCGGAATTAAATCGCTTTGCGGCCGGAAACAATATCGAGGACATAATGAAAGTGGGTAACACCTATCCTTTTAAAATTTTATCAATCGAGCCTAAAAGTCATCGAATGGGATTATCCCCTTTTGTGAAGGAAGAAGCGCCTAAAAAAGCTTCGGACAAAGCGGTAAAAACCGACAAAAAAAAGGAGCAAAACCAAAAAGAAGGCGAAGATAAAAAACCGAAACCGGCAGCAAAAAAGGAGGTTAAAACCAAAAAAGCCGCCTCAACAAAAAAAACGGCCAAGCCTAAAGGGAAAACCGCTAAAGAAAAAACCAAAAAAGCTAAAGCATAAGTGATAAATATTTGATGATCGATCCTTTGGTCTCAAAAGTAAATACCGTTATTAAAAAAAAGCAATTGATAGCCGATGGGGATTTATTGATTGTCGGTACTTCCGGCGGGCCGGATTCAATTTGTCTCTTGTTTGTTTTAAAACAACTTCAAAAAATATACAATCTAAGATTAATCGCTGCCCATGTTAATTATCAAACAAGAAAAGAGGATTCCAAATCAGACGAAAGACTGGTAAAAAATTTTTGTCATGAGCTTGATATAGAATGTATGGTTAAAAAAATCACCCTCCAGCGATATAAACCTACAAATAATTTTGAAGAACTCGCCAGAAGGATTCGCTATACTTTCTTTAGCTCTATTGCTAAAAAAAACTTAAAGAAATTTAAAACTTCGAAAATTAAGGCAGCGGTTGCGCATAATGCGAACGATCAGGCCGAAACGGTTTTATTGAATCTGGTTCGCGGTTCGGGAATCAAAGGCTTGGGAGCGATGGCTTTTGAATCAGCAAATTTTGATTTAAAGATCATAAGACCTATGCTTGACCTTAAAAAGAGCGAAATTATAAATTATTTAAATAAGAAAAAAGTTCCTTACAGAATCGACAAAAGCAACTTAAGCTTAAAATATTCCAGAAATAAAATCAGACACCAAATTATTCCTCTTTTCGAAGAGATGAATCCCAAATTTATTGAAACCGTAAGTCGAAATTCCGCTTTAATTCGAGAAACCAATGAAATTTTAGAAATTTTTACCAATAAGCTTATCAATAAACTTATCTTGCGGGAAAAGCCTAAAAAAATTATACTAAAGAGAAAGTTATTCAACAAGCAGCATTCCATAATGCAGGCAGAAGTTTTGAGGAATATATTCAAAAAAATCAATAAAAATACCAGAAATTTAAGCAACAGCCAAATCGAAAAAGCGCTCTCTTATATCAGCCGGTCCAGCGGTAAAAAATCCTTTAAAGAAATCAAGAAATTGACCATAACCAAGAAGGGTGATACATTGATTTTTGAAGATACTTAAAATTAAATTTAAATTAAAAATGAAAAATTTAGTCAAGAATGTGACTGTGGCTTTTTTAATTTTTGTCATGCTCTCCTCTATTTATATGTTTTATAATAACCCTATGGAGGAAGCTTCGGAAACCTCTTTGAGCGAATTAGCAAGCAAGATAAACAACGAAGAAGTAAAAGAAATCGAGGTTTCGGGAAACGAGCTTAAAATAACTTTAAAAGAAGACGGTAAAAAATTAGAAAGCCAAAAGGAACCGGAATCGGGATTAAGCGAATCATTGGTCAATTACGGAGTCAATCAGGAAAAACTTCAAAACGTAAAGGTAACTTACAAAGACACTTCCGGAAGCGACATCGCTTTTGGCATTTTGGCTAACTTTTTGGCGCCCCTGCTGTTGTTCGGTATCCTTATCTGGTATTTAATGCGCCAGGCTCAAAAAGGAAATAACCAGGCCTTGAGTTTTGGAAGCTCCAAAGCTAAAATCCATGACCCTAAAAACAGAAAGAAAAAAGCTACTTTTAAAGATGTGGCGGGATTAAAAGAAGCCAAAACCGAACTGCAGGAAGTGGTTGAATTTTTGAGATTTCCTAAAAAATTCTTGAATTTGGGAGCTAAAATTCCTAAAGGGCTCTTATTGGTCGGCCCCCCCGGCTGCGGAAAAACTTTACTGGCAAGAGCGGTGGCTGGAGAGGCCGATGTGCCTTATTTTCATATTTCCGGCTCCGAGTTTGTGGAAATGTTTGTCGGAGTGGGTGCAAGCCGAGTGAGGGATCTTTTCAAGCAGGCCAAAAAAAATGCTCCGGCTATAGTTTTTATTGATGAAATCGACGCTGTGGGAAGACAAAGGGGCGCCGGTTTGGGCGGCGGTCATGATGAAAGAGAACAAACTTTAAATCAAATTTTGGTAGAAATGGACGGTTTCGAAACCGGGGATAATGTCATAATTATCGCGGCCACTAACCGACCGGATGTTTTAGATCCAGCTCTTTTAAGACCAGGGCGTTTTGACCGTCATGTTACAATCGACAATCCGGATATTAAAGATAGAGAGGCTATTTTGAAAATCCATTCCAAGAGCAAACCGATCAAAAAGAATGTCGATTTAAGAAAAATTGCTCAAAGGACTCCGGGTTTTTCAGGCGCCGATTTAAGAAACCTAATGAATGAAGCGGCCATTCTTACCGCCAGACGGAACAAAAAAATTATCGGAATGGACGAACTTATAGAATCGATAGAAAAAGTGATGCTGGGCCCTGAAAGAAAAACCCGAGTTATTTCGGATTTGGAGAAAAAAATAACCGCCTATCATGAAGCCGGTCATGCTTTGGTCGCAAGTCAGCTGCCTAATGCGGATCCGGTGCACAAAATTTCGATTATTTCACGGGGTAGAGCCGCGGGCTATACTTTAAAATTGCCGCTTGAGGACAAATATTTTAAAACCAAGAAAGGATTTTTAGAAGAACTGGCCGTTTTATTAGCGGGTTATTCGGCCGAGGAAATGATCTTTAAAGACGTTACCACCGGCGCCTCGAATGATTTGGAAAAAGCTACTCAAATTGCCAGAGATTTGGTAACCAAATACGGCATGAGTAAACTTGGCCTAGTCGTCTGGGGAGACAAGGAAGATATGATAT
>WJJX01000135.1 GCA_014729445.1 Candidatus Moraniibacteriota bacterium
ACTTTATCTTTGCCGTACTTTTGAGAGACATATTCGATAACCTCGTCTCTTCTTTGATCCGAAAAATCGATATCGATATCCGGCATACTGATTCTTTCCGGATTTAAAAACCTCTCAAACAATAATTCGTATTTTATAGGATCAACATTGGTAATTTTTAACAAATAAGAAATAATGCTTCCCGCCGCCGATCCCCGGCCGGGTCCGACTACGATTTTTTGATCCTTAGCCCAGTTGACAAAATCGGCAACAATTAAAAAATAGGAGGCATAACCCATTTTCCTGATAATTTCGAGTTCATATTCCAATCTCTGAAAGACTTCTTTTTCAGGATTTTTGCCGTATCTAAACTCGATGCCTTTATAACACTGCTCTTTTAAATATTGATCAGGATTCTTTTTGCCCGGAATTTTGAAATGAGGTAAAACCAATTTGCCTAATTCCAATTTAACCGCGCATTCCTCGGCAATCTTAACTGTATTTTCCAAGGCTTCGGGAACATCTTTAAATATCTCGGCCATTTCATCCGAGCTTCGCAGATACAAATCAAAATCCATCATTTTTAAACGATTTTTGTCATGGACTTTTTTATTCTGTTGAATACATAAAAGTACGTCCTGCACCTCTTTGTCTAAAGGTTTTACATAATGAACATCGCAAGTGGCGATGAGCTTTGTGCCGGTTTCTCCGGCCAGTCTAATTAACCCCTGATTAACTGTCTGCTGATCTTTTAAATTATCGTCCGGCATTAACTCCAGATAAAAATCCCGGCCAAAAATCTTTTTATATTCACGAATGGATTTTTTAGCCTTATCGAAATCATTACTTAAAATACATTTGGGGATTTCTCCAGCCATACAGGCGGAAGAGGCGATTAAACCCTCGCTGTATTTTTGAAGCAGTTTTTTATCGATTCTTGGCTTGTAATAAAAACCTTTCAAATGACTTTGACTCACCAGATGAACCAAATTCTCATATCCTTTTTGATTTTTGGCCAATAAAACCAAATGATACCTTACATCATCGTTTCTTTTATCTTTGCTTAACATATCTTGGGCAGCGAGATACATTTCACAGCCAATAATCGGTTTAATTCCTCTTTCATATGCTTTTTGAAAAAACTCGACTGCTCCGTACATAACCCCATGATCGGTTAAAGCCAGCGAGTCCATGCCCAATTCCTTAACCCTGTCCAACAAATCGTCGATTTTGCCCAATCCGTCCAGTAAAGAATAATGCGAATGCACATGCAAATGAACAAATTTAGATTTTTTCGGCTTATTTAAGTTTTGCTTTTTCATAATTTAATTTTTACAAATTTCCAGGTAATCGCAATTTTCACAACGATAATCCTCGGCTGTTTGATCGAATTTTTTGTTTTTAATATTTTTTATGACTTGCTTAATTAAAGAAACAAGCTCTTCGATGTCTTTTTGCTTTATTTTAAAGGAACGTTTAACAAAATTCCCTTTATCATTGTCTTTAATAAAATCGATTTCCGCCTCCTCGACCTTGTATTCAAAACTCTTGTCTTTTTTTGATAATAATTTATAAAAAACCAATTGTCTAAACATGTCGGGAGTGGAATTCTGAGTAAGCCCCTTGATTTCATTTCGGGTTGCGGGTTTTTTGGTTTTATAATCGATAACTTTGACTTGATTTTTAGCGTTTAATAATTCTATTTTGTCGATTTTTCCGGTTAACTGGACATCGGATTGAAAAAAAACTTTAAATTCCTTTTCAAGAGCGATCGGTTTTTTAAAACTATTTTTATAAAACTCGAAATACCTTTTAAGAATTCTCTGACCCTCCAATAAAACAAAATTATAATCGTTTTTGGTCAAAATTTCCTTATCAAGAGCCTGTTTAAAATATTGTATTAACTTATTCTTATCTAATCCCTGACCCTTTTTATAATCAAGCATAAATAACTCTAAAGCTTCATGGACCGCGGTGCCAAGACTCGATGACTTGTCTTTGAGTCTGGGCGCCATAAGAAGTTTTTCGTATTTGAATTTTCTAGGACAATTTAGATATAAGTTTAAACTTGTCGGACTCAGCGAAAGATTTTTTATTTTCTCTTCAATGATTTCGTTCTCGGATGCGGAATCCAGAAGGCTTATTGAATTTAAAGAATTTAGCTCTTTTTTGGTTTTACCAAGCAACTTGGCTTTTATAATATCGCCGAACTTTTCATATTGATCCGTTTTCTGACTAACAGCCAAATTTTCACTCAATTCCTGAACGAATTTTGAAGGCTGATATTCTCTTTCCTGCCCTTTTATTTCATATCTGTCGGCGAAACTCAAAAATAAATTTTCTTTGGCTCGAGTCATGGCGACAAAAAACACTCTTCGCTCATCCTCCTCCTTCTGTTTTTTCTCGTCGTTTAAAATTTTAAATTCCCTTTTAGAAAAATCAAGATACAATTCCTTGGGAAATTTTATTTTTTCGTTATTTCTCCGGCCGTCCCAATTGCCCCTGTATAATCTTGTTATAAAAACGGTTTCAAACTCGCGCCCTTTGGCATTGTGAGCGGTCAATACTTTGACTCCGGCTTTCTCTTTCAATAATTTTTTCTCTAAAATCTTAATTTTCTCCTCCTTGATTA
>WJJX01000136.1 GCA_014729445.1 Candidatus Moraniibacteriota bacterium
AATCATAATCTGTGTTTACAGTTTAAATTTCATCAAACCCTTTTATTTCAGTTACTCGAGCTTATTGCTGCCCAAAAAATACGTCCTTAACGTAAAAAACATGGGTAACGGCAGCTATGAAGCCGCCCAATATTTAAACAGCCTTCAAAATGCTGCAAAAATAACCGTCTGGACGGATAAACGCGGGGTTTGTCAATTTTTCAAAGGCATTTGCCTGAGCGGAGACAGTTTAAAAAAACAAAAAGACCAGATCCAATATCTGGTATTATCGGCCGGAACTCAAAACCGAACCGGCAATGTCTTTGATCTGGCAAATATGGAAAACATCTATAACCATCCGAATCCCGACTTTCATTTAAAAATCGGCAATCGGGAAAACGATTACGTTAAAGTGATTAACCTTCAAAAAGTAAAGCTTTACTAACAAAAAAACAACCGGCCGGCTTTAAACCTTAATTTGCGATTTTTATCTCTTCATCGGGATTTGACCTTTTTCACCTTTTTTCTATCTCTAAAATAGGAAGGAACGGCGGTCAAACTAACCAACATTTGAAAAAATCTGCTGATTATAACCACTGATAAGGCTCCCGCCTGGCTCACTCCGAAAAGCCCGAAAAAATAAACATAAGCCCACTCCTTAACCCCAATATTATTAATACTTATAGGAATCGACGCGATCAGACTAATAAGAAAAATGACCGAAAGATAATCAAAAAGACTAATATTTAATCCAAAAGCCTGAAACAATAAAAAATTACAAAAAGCCACACCGATCAAATTAAAAACCATCGCCCATAAAATAGCCTCCAAAAGAGATTTTTTGTTTCTATTAATCTCATAAAAAATCTTTAACAAATTGGAAACTTTGGCGGGCAGAAACCTTTTAATCAAATCTCTTAACCTTTGATTATGCCTTAATTTAAATAAAAAAAACAAAATAATCAAACCGCAAACCACCGCCAACTCGATAAACAGCAAAATCTTATCGCGAAAAATAAACGAAAGATTCAAAAAACCGAACATAACGGCGAAAATACTGACCGCCAAAAAACCCGTCATCCTGTCCACTATGACCGTGGAGGAAGCTTCGATATAATTCTTCTTTTCATAACCTATCTGATAAGCCTTATAGGAATCTCCGCCGATAAAGGAAGGCATAAAATTATTAATAAAAGTCCCGCTCAGATAAAGCTCAAAAAAGCGGCTGAGTTTTCCCTTGATTCCCCGATGCACAGACAATCTCTTCCACTTATAGGAGGAAATTAAAATTCCGATTAAATAAACTATTACATACAAAAAGGCATACTTCACTTTCATGCTCTTTATATAACCCAGAAAAACCTCCCAATCGGTCGTATGAAAAATATAAGCCAATAAACCCAAGCTGACTATAAGTTTAATCAAAAATTTAAAAAATTTTTTTTTCTGCATAAATCGATTTATTGCTGCCTGCTTCTCTTAGCCGATCTTATTTAATTTAGACACCGCTTAATAATCTGATAACATCCGCCTGAGTCACTACACCGACCAAATTTCTGAAGTTATCGATTATCGGGACGGTATGAATTTTATTTTCCTTAAAGATTTTAATCAAATCATTGATATGAGATTCAGGAAGTAAACTGACCACCTCTTTTGTCATAATATCCTTGGCTTTGGCTTTCAGGATTCCTTCATACTCTTTTCTCTGTTTTCTGGGCAGTTTTTGAGCCACTTCAACTCTTTTTAAAAAGGTAATATAAGAAGGTAAAAAAATCTCAGGCATATCTTTGATGAAAAAATCAGACTCGGTCACAATACCGACTAATTCATCATTATCATTCACAATCGGCAGCCCGTGAAATTTATGTTTTTCCAAAATTTTCGAAATCTCCACAATTGTGGTATCTTCATTGGCCGAAATGACCTCTTTGGTCATTATTTCTTTTACCTGCATAAGATTTTTATTAAAAAATTTAATCAAACTTCCAAGTCAGAAATATTATAACACCTTTGGCTATTATCTCAACTTTTAAAAATTCCCGAAATAAAACTATTTTTTACATCTGGAGCCAACGTTTTCATAGTCATCCTCCCAATTATTATTTTTAATCTGATTGTCAATTTTTATAACCTCCAAATCCTCGCTAAAAGCTCTGGTAAAATACGATTTCTTGGTATGGCGATGAATCGAACATTCCAAACCGTGATCTCGATTTTTGGTTATCAGATTATTTTTCAAAATAACCACACTGTGTTCTCGGTTAGATTGAAGCTTAATTCCGCTAGCAACATTTTGCGAAATAACACAATTTCTAATATCGATCCTATTATAGCCCAAATCCGCCTCGACTCCTCCCTCGCCATTGTTGGAAATATCGGAATCAACTACTTTGATATCAACCCCGCTGTGAATATCCAAACCCTCCTCTCCGTTGTCCCTTATCGTAGTATTTACAATTTCGAAAGTACCTCCATTCAAATACAAGCCCTGTTTTTTGCTGTTGATTATCCTGGAATCGCGGATAATGACCTTTTTTTCCCAAAGGGTAAAGGGATGATTATAAATTCCAAACTCATAAGCTCCATCGATCAAACAATTATTAAGCTCAACGGCCGCATCTTTAAAAAGATATACACCGTAAAAGCCTTTTTTAATCTTAATATTCTCCACATAGTTCTCACCCTTCAAAGCCAAAACCGCATTTGAAAAATGATCGTAAGTCTTGCCTCCGCCAGAATCCAGACTTAAAAAATTCTCCTTAGGATTTTGTAAAATCACATTTTCACCCTCTCCCACCAAAGCCACTCCTTTGGGAAGCCCGAAGGCTCCTTCATAAAGGCCCTCTCTTATAATAATCTTATTAAACTGCGGATTGATTTTTAAAAAAACGATGGCTTCTTTTAAATCCTTGAAAGGGAATCGAAAGGATCCGTTTTGGGCCCAGGTTCTGGATCCGTTATCCACATAAATTGTCCTGTCAAAAGGTTTAAAAAACAAAGCCAAAACAAACAGTTTTAGGACCGCGTAAAAAGCCAGGGCAATGATTAAAAGGCCCAAATATTTTAAAATTTTTTTTTGTTTTTTAAATTTCACTTAAAATTTTTTTTAATTATTTCTAAAATTTTTAAAAGATCTTGTTTTTGATTTATAAATCCCGGATTATTTTGCGACTGTAAAAAAGCAAACAAAGTCATAAAACTCATATTATTATTAAACAAATAGGATAATCTCCTTTCCAACGAATGGTCTTGAGCTGAATCTTCTATAGAGATGGTCCCATCTTCTATTAATAGATTAAGATCTCTAAATAGGCTCTTTTTTTGATCATCACTTAACTTTAGAATCAAATCCCTAAAAAATTTTTCTCTTTCCTCTACACTGAAATATTTCTCTATAAAATTTTTAACTTCGTCTGCATTAGAATCTGAATTAATAAAATCGATAACCTCAATATATTTTTTAAGCCTGGATTCCACCTTGTCTTCCAACAAAACCTCATTTATTTCTTCCAAAATCGTTACCAATTCTTCTTTTTTTCGTTCGACCACTTGTTTAGATTCATCTTGCCCGCAACTATGCTTTAAAAATAAATAATTGGATAAAACTGATAAATGGCCTCTTAGAATCGAGTCTAATTTTATTTTTAAGCTCCCACCAACATCTATAGCTTCTTCTTTATCATTTGATGAGCCAGACTGTTCAAATTTTTCCAGTATTTGCATAATCTTTTCCTTTTGCTTTAAATCGGTTTTACTTATCAATTCCTTAATCAAATCTCCAATCGGCTTTTGGGAAAAATGGCGCTCAAAATTTTCTTTTGTATTTTCATCTTTTTCAGTCAACTCCAGCGAATTTAATAAAGCCAACCTTAATGTCAACAGATCAATTAATTTTTCCGTCGTAACAACGTCAATATTTCTATCGCGTTTATTGGCTGTATCTTGCTTTTCTTCAAATTTATTCTCCATCAAAAACCTTTAAAAATTTAAATCCCACTCAACCGCGATCGACCAGGCGACAGCCGCCAAGGCGCCGGCGATAAAAGCGACAATTATCACCGCCTGCCAATTTTTAATTTTGGTTCTTTTAATCAAAGTAAAATCGCTCCCCCACCAGGAAACCGAATTTTTAACCAATTTATCGATCGGCCTTTCTTGCTCCATCCTGTTTTAATTATTAAACCAACTGATTTATATTATCCCGCACCGCAGGAATAATATTTATTATGACTTCATACAATTCTATTCTATAAAACTGACAGAATTTGTGAAGACTGACTGGCAAATAATTCCAAAATTTTTAATTCCTGCGTCGTTAAACAATCCACTCTTTTGAAACCGATAAAAATCACCCCTATTAAATTATTCCTGATTTTTAAAGGCAGAATCAAATAATAAGTCAACTTAATTTTAGAACAGAAATTTTTGATATCCTTATCGATCTTTTTCCCTTGAACCCTTTCTTTGTCCACAATAATTTTTCTGATCAGTTTTTTGTCTTTAAGCTCGAAAAATTCTTTAAATTTAATTTTTTTGCTGTTTTTGGAAAAAGAAAACAACAAATTAAAATGACCTTTTAATTTTTCATAGCTGTAAAGATTACAAAAATCGGCCTCGGCCACACGTAAACCCGAATTCAAAATCAAAGAATAAATATCCTTTTTCCTTTTTAAATTATGATTCACCAAATCAAGCAAAATATTAACTTTGCGATTGATCCTACCCACATGCATAAAGGAACTTAACATCTTTTCCTGAGCTTTCTTGATTTCGGTCATATCGATAGATGAAGTCGCCAAAAACTGGGGATTATTCTCCTTATCTCTAATTAAGGCTCCCGACATTAACAAATAAACTATATCTCCGTTTCGCTTTTTATGCTTAACCTCCTTTGAGGAAAATCTTTCCCGATCCGATATATTCTTGTAAATTTCTCGAGACTTTTCAATCTGATCCTCGATATGAAGCACGTCTATCGATCGGCCGATCAAACTACTCTTTTTGTAACCATGAATTTTGGCTCCGAAATCGTTAATATATAAAATCTTTCCGGAAAGATCGGTTATAATGGCGCAGTAATTTCCGTAATCGGTGATCTTTTTAAACTTCCTCAGCTCCGCCTCCATCTCTTTTTGCTCGGTTACATCGCGAATCACGGCCGATCTCACCACATCCCCGTAAAAAGGCATCTTCCTGACTCTAATCTCGACCGGAAACCTTTTACCATCGGATCTAAGCGCAATAGCTTCATACTTGCCGGATAAATTTTTAACCGATCTATTCTTCACTTCAGCCCGACTCTCTTTAGCAAAAAAAATCGCCCCCAGTTTACCTCTAACGTCTTTTAATTTAACTTGAAACATTTGCTCGGCCGCTTTGTTAATTAAAACTATCCGACCCTTTTTGGTAAAAGCAATCGCCTCCATGGAAGCATCGGATAAAGCTTTTAAAATATATCGACTTTTTTTATTGAATTTCTTGTCCATTTTAATTAAACAAAAAAATAACAATTGTTGTTTCTTCTGTTGTTTTTTCGATACCTCTTATGAACGCCTTCTTCCAGTTAGTCTTCCCCCTAAAAACAAATTCCAAGAATTAGCCAAACCCCAAAAAATACTGGATCCATTCCAGGGGGGATATTGAATGCTGATGGTACGGCTCGATATCTCAAAATACCAATAACTGGCCTGATATTGACTGAGATTCGTTAAAAACTCTAGCTCTCCTCTTCAATAATCTCAATCTCCCAGTCCCCTTCCGGCAAAGAATAGCCGACTATCCAAGGGTTTAACTCCTTAACCTCTTTAAGATTGGACCCTTGATCGATCGCCCATTGATTTAAATCCTCGATTTCCCCCTCAACCTCGATCGTTTCAGTCTCGGGCCAGCTGAAATAATCATATTGGGTCAGCTTAAAACCGCTATCAACAGGATCCTCCATAATAGCCTTTATCGCCAAAATTCTGTATAAATATCTCGAGGTCTCCGCATTAATATAGATATCATAATAACTTTTTACCTCCTGAACTTCCAAACTTTTATCTATATTCCCCTGACCGGTGTTATAAGCGGCCGCGGCCAATGTCCAACTGCCGAACTCCTCGTGCAGCTCCTCTAAAAAATCCAGCGCCTTTCGCGTCGCCTTTTCATAATTCAATCTCTCGTCCACTGAATCGTTTACCATAAGACCGTATTGACGGGCCGTATCAGGAATAAACTGCCAAATTCCGACCGCGCCGGCATGGCTTCTGGCGTTTTGCACCAAAGCGCTTTCGGCAACCGCAATATATTTCAAATCATCGGGCATTCCTCTCTCTTTAAGTTTCTTTTCAATATAAGGAAAATACTTATTCGATCTCTTAAGATACAGCAGCGTTTGATAATCCTGCCCCAGCAAAATATAATAATCCCGCTCAAAAGCCTCTCTTACATAAAATTTATCCAAAGGCGCCGCTTCTCCGGCAAAATCAAGCTCTCTTGGAATTTCAACCAGCTCCAAATCGGTTTTATTTAAAATAATCTCTCCTCTTATCTGTTCTCTTTCAATCAACTTGACAAAACGGCTTTGAATATAGGCATTATAAAAAAAGAAAATCACCAAAGAGGTGATAACCGTATATAAAAGAAAAAGAATAAAACCGCCCGAACCCTTCTTTTTCTTCTTTTGGGGAGGATTATTATTAAAATTGTGCCCCCCATTTCCCAAATAATCAAGATTGGGCAGACCGTTATAACCCTCATTTTGATTATATCTTTCTCGATCCCTATTATCGTTAATGGTCAAATTTACTTTTTCTTCCATTTGTTTGAATTAATTTTATAAAGCAGTCGCAATCTTAAAATTTAAAATAAAGTTTTCCAGCTTAGCCATTAAAAAATCCGATATAACTTTCTTGTTTAAAGAATCTTAACACTTAAATCATTTTTTGAAAATTATTTTTCATTATGTTAATTTAAACTAAAATAACTAATCTTAGCCAAAGCATGAATCAAAAAATTCTTCCTTTCAACGACAACCTCATCTTCTTTGACAGTGAATTTTCGAGCCTAAATCCATATGAGGGAGAATTACTGAGCGTTGGAATGCTAAAACCAAACGGCGAACAATTATATTTTGAGTTAGAATATGACGGGCCTTACAGTCAATGGGTCAAAAACAACGTACTGCCCTCCTTGGAGGGTCCTAAGATAACAAGAAAAAAGGCCGTCAAATTGATCAAAAATTTCATCGGCAAAAAAAAACCTCACCTGTTCGCCTACGTCCCTCAATTTGATATGATTTACACCCACAAATTATTCGTAAATGAAAAATGGCCTTTTCATCCTTTTGCCATCGATTTAGCCAGTATGCTTTTTACTTTGGGGATTGACCCCAACGTCCTCGTCAACCAAAATAAAGATTTCTTTAATTCAATCAACATTGATCTTGAAAAATACAACCGACATCATGCCCTTGAAGATGCTATACTGCTAAGAGACATCTATTTAAAACTCAAAAAATAAAATGAATCTTTTGTTTCTAATCCTAATAAGCTGCCTTTTAATTTCTTCAATCGCTTTTATCCTTATATTAATTCTCGTCCAACAACAAAAAATAATCAGAAAAATAATCTTATATCTTGTTTCGATAAGCGCCGGCACCTTCCTGGGCGGAGCTTTTCTTCATTTGCTGCCCGAATCGAGCGAAAAAATCGAAAACAGCCTGCTTTTTGGTATCATCCTGGTATCGATTATTTTTTACTTCTTCCTGGAAAAACTAATCCACTGGCGCCACTGCCACACCCGGCATTGCAAAGAACATTCCTTTGGTTACATTAATCTTATCGGCGATTCGATCCATAACTTCATAGACGGCATAATTATCGCCTCCGCTTTTTTCATCGAGCCAAAAATCGGCTTAATAACGGCGTTGGCTATTGCAATGCACGAAATTCCTCAAGAAGTTGGAGACTTCGGAGTACTCATCCATGCCGGTTTTACCAAAAAAAAAGCCCTTATCCTAAATACGCTCGTCGCCCTAACTACTGCCCTGGGAGGTATTACAGGCTATTTTATCGGATCTCAGACCGAAAATATGGTCGGATATCTCATTCCTTTTGCCGCCGGCGGCTTTATTTATATTTCAATGAGCGATCTTATTCCCGAGATTCAAAAACAATCCACCCTCAAAAAAAATATCCTCACTTTCGGCCTTTTTCTTTTCGGCGTTTTAATTATGTGGCTTACCACCTTTTTTAAAATCTAGACCAATAAAAAGTTTATCCCTCCTCAATCGATTCCTAATTGTTGTTCTCGTCTGATTCGCTTTCCTCTTTTTGATGTAAAGCCGCAAATTCAACTTTAAAACTCTCTTTCTTCTGTTTGATCTTATTTTTATATCTGTCAACAATATCGCTTACCTCCCTGTTCCTCTTCTTAAAAAGCGCTTCAAGGTCTTCATAACTCTTCAATCCAAAATACTTTTCAAGGAATTTACGATTTACCTCCTTTAATTTTGATTTCATCGACCGCTTCAATTCCTTATCCCCAAAGGCGGAATTGTTTTGGTCACAGAACTGCGAAGCCTCCTCCAATATCAAAGAAACTTCCGACTGATACAAATCCAAGGACTGTAAAAAATCGATCTCGTTATCCTCGATTAAACTATTGAACTCCAGATTAAAATCGTTTATCACCGTGTCAATTTCGTCTCTTCTTTTATTAACCAATGATTCAACGTCGGCTTTAAATTGATCGACTAAAACCAATTCCTGATCTGTATTAGATTTGTTTCTTAACTTCAAATATATCGACTCTCTAAAATCATCCGCCTCGCTGCGACGAAAATCCAAATTTTTCTTATTAAGTTCTATTTTTTGATCAATCAAATTTTTTCTCTTTTCAAAACGTTCTTTAATTGACTCGATATTCGAAACCAGCTCGGCCTTTTTTTTCTCAATCGTTTGACAAACAATCTCATCGGTGGTTCGACTTACCTCCTTTGTCTGCTCTGCTAAAGAAGCGTTGGGAAAAATCGACAAAAAAATGACCAGGGCGATAAATTTATTAAAATTATTCATTCTTTTCATTTTCATAAATTAAAAATAAAATTTAAAAATTTTATAGATCATCTATTAATAAATCGACTAAATCATCCTCAAATAAAGCGGGTGTCTCTTCAATTTGAGCGGCCTGGTTCTCCATTTGGGAATCCTGGATGATCAAATCAGCCAATTCGTCCACCGAAGCGGTTTCCACTTTTTCGCTAAATCCCGAACTAAAAGCCTCTAATTTGCGCTCTCCTCCGTCCAATTCCTCCCTCATTTCCCTCTGGGTTTCTGACAATTGAGTCTCTTTTGAGACCTCATCCTGCATAACCGTCTCCTCTGGCTGGAAATCCTCGACACCCGGCCCGGTTGAAGCCTCGTCTTCGCCTGGCAAAATCCCTCCCTGATCATCGCTTTGAGGCATCACCATGGTCATAACAAAAAGCACCAAAACAATCGAAACCAAAGCAGCGGAAATTTTCTGGAAAAGTCCCAAACCCAAAAAACTATATTGTTTGGTTCTTTTGACCCTGGGTTCGACCTTTCCAGTTTTTAAAGAAACGTCTTGCAAACTGGCAAAAGTCTCTTTGAATAATTCCTGTTTAGGCCTTATGGAATTTAAAGAATCATTCAAAAATCGTAAAATCTTTAGACAATCGCGAATTTTATCCTCCTCATATTTATCCCCCAACTCTTTAATTATCGAGAGGTCTGTTTTTCCTTTATTAATTAAATGGACTAACTTGTTTACTAAAACGTCATCCTTCATAGAAAATTCAGATTTTGAATTCATGGTTATTTAATTTATCTCTTAATTTAAGAATCGCCCTTGATTGAATCTTTCTTATGGCCGCCTCATTTTTACCGGTTATATAGGCGATTTCCTTATTGTTTAAATCCTTAATAAATTTCAATTCTATAACTTCTCTCTGACTCTCGCTTAAAGAATCCAGCATTTTAATCAAATTTCCAATCTCGTCTTTTTTGTTTAATTCGTTTAAAAAATCCGTTTTTGTATCGACTTTCCTTGACAGGTAATCTGCTTCATCCGGAATTAAATCCTTTTTTTTCTTTAAATAATCGATTATTAGATTCCTGGCTATTTTAAAAAAATAAGCGGCCGGCGACTTTCCAATGCGTTTAACCTTATCCAGATTATCAAAAATCTTTATAAAAACAGTTTGAGTTAAATCCTCTGTTTCCTCTCTGGACCTTACGGAAACAAAAACATATCGATAAATAGGAGTAAAATATTGATTATAAAGCTCCTCATACGCCTCCTCACTGCCCTTTTGCGCAAGTTCTACTAAAAGAAACGGATCTCTCTTAGCCTTTACTTTATTTAAAGTCATAAACTTGTTTTTATTTTCTAATTTGATCAAATTTTTCCAATCCCTGATTAAGCTCCTTTAAATTTCCCTACACCGCCTTATAATTATTAACGGATTGAAATTTAAAATGTGACAGCTTTCATTCTATTTGAGATCCAGATACTGCTTCTCAAACTCAATCAGGCTTTGAGTAATCAAATCTTGCAGATTGGGAAGATGTTTTTCATTAAAAGCGATCATCTTTTCCTGGTCGCCTTCCTCCAAAAGACGCTCGAATTCGTCCAATTTATCCTTTGGCATTTCCTCAAGCATCCTTGCGTAAATAAACTCTTTTACCCGTGCAAATATTTCTCTTTTCACTTGCTCCCTAATTTCGGGCTCTAGTTTTGTAAGGCCTTTTAACTCCATCAAATGATCGACAAAATCTTCAACGGATTGAGGACTCTCTTGTTTTTTCTGCATAATCTAAATTAACTTTTATTAAATTGCTATTAATGATTGCTTAATAATATAATCAAAATTTAATAGATCGTTTTCATGTCCCAACAATCCAGGATAATTTCGGCCTCTTCATCGGGATTGGTGTAAAGAGAGGAAGTAACCACGCAGGCAAAATAACCTTTTTGATAGCCTTTATACTGAACTCCATTAACATTCATACCGCAATTCATTTCACTTACCTCAAAATTATTCTTACTGAAAAAATCCTCTAAAATTAGAAGATCGGTATCGGTAGCTTTAGACAAACTCATCGTCTTTGACCCCTTCACCAAAACATGATCGTTTTTGCCCATCCAGCTATTATCTTGATTCTCCTCTACAACTGAAAAATCCAAATTCGATTCCTTTTTAATCTTATTCATTAATTGAATATCGTCAAAAAAAACCTGCTCCTCATTACATTCTTCTTTTTCAATATCGATACAGGTTTTTTTTAAAGTGCAGTACATATATCCCGGCTCCTCGCACTCCTGACCGACAATTTCACTTTCCTTAACCTCCTGTTGGTTATTTCGCGAACATCCCAATACTAAAAAAATCAAAATAAAAATTAAAAACTTTCTAATCATTTAATTAAATAAACTTTTAAATAATCTGTATATTGTTTTACTTTTTTTTATCAAGCTTTATGATATAAAAGTATTCTATATGATTATTCTAAAAAAAATCAAGGCTTATCATTCACAAAAGAAAAAATTTAAGATCAGGAGAGACCGTGTCCTTAAATTTTGAAACTGCCGTTTCCCCAAAACTATAAAATTCCATTATTTTTAAAACAACCATGCAAAAGCTTAAAGCCATTCTCCTTTTTTCAGGAGGCCTGGATTCAATAATCGCCTATAAACTACTTCAAAAATCCAAAATCGAAATCCTGCCAGTCACCTTTGTTTCGAGCTTTTTTAAGGCGAAACAAGCGAAAGAATCCATAAAATCCATTAATCAAAGCCAGAATTTAAAAATCATTAATATCGAAGAGGAATTTTTAAAAATCGTAAAAAAGCCAAAATACGGCTATGGCAAGAATCTAAACCCCTGCATTGACTGTCACTCTTTTATGCTTGAAAAAGCAAAACGACTAATGCTCGAAAAGGACTTTGATTTAATAGCTACCGGCGAAGTCCTGGGTCAAAGGCCTTTTTCCCAAAATAAAGAAGCCCTAAAAAGAATCGAAAAACACACAAAACTTGAAGGCAAAATTCTTCGCCCCTTATCGGCTAAAATCCTGCCCAAAACCCAAGCCGAAAAAGAAAAACTCCTAAATCCAAAATATCTTGAAGCCATTAGCGGTCGAAGCCGAAAAAAACAACTGGCTTTAGCCGAAAAATTCCAAATAAAATCCATCCCCTCACCCGGCGGCGGCTGTCTTTTAACCGACCCTTTATATTCAAGCAAAGCCGAAAAAATAATCAGCAAAAACCCCGATGCCCGTCCAAACGATTTTGAATTAATAAAATCAGGCAGACTGTTTATTAAAAAAACCGGCTTCATCTTAATCGGACGAAATCACCAAGAAAACCTAAAAATCAAAGACCTGTCCCAAAAATCCGATCGACTGTTCGAGCCAAAAAACGTTCCCGGCCCCACTGGTCTAGTCAGGTTTTTTAAAAAAAAAGATCAAAATT
Organism: Candidatus Moraniibacteriota bacterium; assembly: GCA_014729445.1. Lineage (GTDB taxonomy): Bacteria > Patescibacteriota > Minisyncoccia > CAIUEV01 > JAHKAQ01 > WJJX01. Next base: position 12,463 of record WJJX01000136.1, read on the forward strand.
TAGTCGAACTCTGCAAAATAAAAATCATAAAACATACCAATAAAATCGATAAAAAAACCAAATTAGAATTGGAATCAATCAAAATTTATTGAAGTTATTCTTTTATTTCCAAAAGCGCATCCTGAAGATGCCGGTAAAACAAAAAATCATGAATAAATAGCCCGACCAAGCCGCTAACCAAAAAAAGGATTAAAACTATCACAATCCAAAAACTCAGACCCTTTTTCTTTTTTTTTTCAACCACTCCCAGATCAATTTCTTGAATAAAATCTTTAGTCATTGGTTTTTTCAAATATTAAAACATTTGGAACTTTATAAAAGCTATCGTAATAAACGTCCAGATCGGCGTATCTAAAAACCAAACCCGTGGAGCCTCCGCCGTCCAAATTCAAAACATATTTAAAATCAAAATCTGTCTTTAAAAGTTCCTCCATAAATCTAAACAAACTTAAATTGCCGTTTTTTACGATGATAATATACAAATTGCCTTCATCATCCTGACCGACAGCCGTTCTTCTGGCTTTCAAACCCGTATCCTCCGCTATCCAACCCTCACCGTTTTTAATTATAAAAGGATAACTTTGAAGAGCATAATCAAAAGTTTCACCCGGCTTTATCGGCTCCGTTAATAAATCTCTGATCCTTAAAACATCGTTTTTAACTTCAATTAACCCCGACTTTTGAAAATCATACTCTTTAGCTTGAAGCACCTGACCTTTTACAACCAAAAATCCGGTGGAATTATAAGTGTTATCAAAATAGCCGCCATTAATTAATATCGATTCCGAAAGACCTTTTGCCCACTGAGTTATCAACTTGGGATTAGAGCTCGATTCTTCTATTCTTAAATCAAACTGCTCCTTGTCCAGTTTTATTATTTCGATTTTGTCTTTTTTTGCATCTATCTCGAATTCGTGAACCACCACTTCAACACTGTTATCTATCTTTTTGGGAACCAAAGACTTGAAAGGACTTTTTGAAAAATCTTCTAGCGGTTTGACCTCATCGTTAATTTTATCATAAGTATCATCCTGAGTTTTATCATTAAAACAGCCCAAAAATAATAAAGCCAAAAGGCCCACCCCCAACCGTTTAAAATTTATGCTTTTCATCTTTAATTTCAATATGATTTTTAACCAATTTATGTTAAAGTCTTTCTTAAAATCCTTTATGTAATTAGTAAAAAACTCAATACGACTTTAATAAAAACTATTATACTTGATCGCTGATTAAAAGAAAACCGATCTTTTACTTTTTCAAAAAAAATGCTATCTTAAGCAGAAGAATAATTTAATTTATCAGAATGCTAACCAAGGAACTTAAAAAAATCGGCCTAAGCGAAAAAGAAGCCAAAGTATATTTAAGTCTTTTAAAAATCGGCAAGTCAGTAATTCAAGATATCGCCAAACAGGCAAACGTCAATCGAGTGACCACTTATAACATCGTCGACAGCCTAAGTAAAAAAGGCTTGATTTCAACTTTTACTCAAGGGAAAAAAGCCTATTATACGGCGGAATCTCCTGATAGGCTGATGCGTCTTCTTGAATTAAAGGAACTGGATCTGGATGAAACGGAAAGACAATTCAAAGAATACCTGCCGGAACTAAAATCGATTTATATAAACTCCGAGAATAAACCAAGACTGAAGTTTTATGAAGGCAGAGAAGGAATTAGATCTATTTACGAAGAATATTTTAAAGGCAAAAATAAAATGCTTTATAAAATTTCCAACATCGATAAAAGAAATTCCACCTCTATCGATTTTACCAACGAATTTAGACCCATCAGACTAAAAAAAAGAATCAAATTAAAGTTAATCTATATAACGAAGAACGGACCGATTGAAGAGCTTAAAACCAGCAAAAAAAATTTATTGGAATCCATTTCTGTTGATTATAACCGATTCGCTTTTGACTCGGATATCACCATCTTTGACAATAAGGTAGCTCTCACGTCTTTTAAAAAATCCAATATTTTCGTGGTTTTAATTGAAAATAAAGAAATAGCCCAATCAATTAGGGCTATTTTCTTTCATTTATGGAAAAGATTATAATTTTAAATAGATTATAATCTTACCTTTTGATCATTCAAATAAGATCCAATATTTCCAGCTGTTTTTCGTATAATCATAGTATACATTTAAATATTATTTAATCGATCTAAATTAGTATATAGAAAGATATTCAATAAGTCAAGCTAATTACATAATTAAACAATCAAAATGTTGGAAATAGAAATTCAAAAATTAGGTTTAACTGAAAAAGAAGCTAAAGTCTACATCGCTTTACTTCACCTGGGTAAAGCCGTTATTCAAGAGATTGGAAAATCGGCCGGCGTTAACAGAGTTACAACCTACAACATTATAGACTCCTTAGCAGAAAAAGGATTAATCAAATCCGCAATAGTCGGCAAAAAAACCTATTTTATTGCAGAACACCCCAAAGAGCTAATCAATTTAATCGGATTGCAAAGAAAAAAATTGGAGAAAAGGAAAAAAGACCTCGCCGAGCACCTTACCCATTTAAAAAAGATCTATAAAAAATCCAACAACAAACCAACGGTAAAATTTTTTTCAGGAGTGGAAGGACTTCAATCCTATTACGATTACGTTTTAAATATGAAGGGGAACGAATTAATTAATATTTCCTATCTGGACGCAACCCAAAATTTTTATCCTCAACATAACAAAGAATATGTCCCCAAAAAGGTCAAAAAAAAGATCAACAGCAAGTTAATTTATATTTCTCAAAAAGGCAAAAATAAAAATTACGAAAGCAACAAAAGCAAGCTTAGAAAATCTAAATATATCCCCTATGAAGAAATGCCTTTCGAATCGGATATCGCCGTATTCGACGATATCACGACTCTCGCCTCATACGGCAAAGAAATAATTTTTGTCTTGATCCAGGATAAAGAAATTTCCAAATCAATGAAAACAATGCTTAACTTCATATTTAAAAATTAAAAGTATGATTGCCATCGTCCAAGCAAATATTGGAGACATTAATTCCATAATAAACTTCGAGCATAAATTAGGCAGATACGAACTCCAATTTAACGATAAAGTAAGACCGGATAAAAATATAGAGGACTATTCTAAAAAAGCTTTAAAATATTTAATAGAAGACGAAAAAGGATTTATTCTGTTGGCCAAAGAAAAAAATCAGCCGATTGGCTTTATAATTGCTGAAATCTTTAAACATGAAGCTCCATGGGCCAAAGAAAAAAATAAAGGAGTAATCGGTCTAATGTATATAGAAAAAAAATATAGAAACCAAAAAATCGGAGAAGCATTATTGAAAAAAGCTTTAAAATGGTTTAAAAAAAATAAAGTTAAAGACATAAGGCTTCACGTCAACGCGAGAAATCTGCAGGCGAGAAAATTTTACCAAAAAATCGGATTTATCGACTACAACATCGAAATGACGCTTAAATAATCAACTAAATTCAAACTTAATGGACAAAAGGAAAAAAAAGAAAACAAAAGTTCAGGAAACGAATCCGCTCTTAGGCTGTTCCAGCTGCGGAAGCTGCAGTATGGCATGTCCCGAGATGGATCTGGAAAGTCTCAATCAAAGTTTAAAAGAAGAAAAACAAAAAAAACAAAAAAAAACCAAATAAAAAAAGGTTAAACCTTGACTTTATCAAAAAGCCTTTTCAGATAAGCCAACCTGGCCTATAATACATCCAAAGGCTAAAAACCTATAAAACAAAAATGTTAAAAGAAAAAATTAATACAATCAAGCAGATTCTAAAAGATTGTCATAAGAAAAAATTGAACATGAGTTTGCCTTTATTTCTTGCTGTTACTATGCTCCCGGTCATAACCTTTGCTTATTTGTTCTACTTTGTACTTGATAAACCAGACGAACAAACTTATACAAATCCCCTGGAAGAGGAATGGAGCAATCCGCAAAAAGGGCTCTTGGGCGGAACCGTCACCGAACTAAAATTAAGCAAACTCAAACTTAAAGATTTTCAGGGCAAAGAATGGGATATAGTTTATTCCATGAAAAATATCAGAAATCAAAATGCCAAAATTATAGAAGGTAATAAGGTCAGAATTACCGGCAAACAACACAAAGAAAACGAATTTATAGCTGTTCAGATTCTTCCCTGGTAACCACAAACCACAAGCAGCGAAAATTTATTGACACCCCAAGAGGGTGTATGTTATAATTTTGACAATTCCTTGAATTAAGATTAATCGAAGCAGAATGAAAACAACCGAACAATTAATCAACAACGTAATCGGCCAATTGGAGGGGATAAAAAAAATGATTAAAAAAGACCAAGACTGTCTGAAAATCCTCACTCAATTAAAAGCATCCAAATCGGCTATTGAAAACATTATGACAAAACATATGGAAAAAAACGCCTTAAAATGCATCAATTCCAAAACAAAGCAACAAAATAGAGATGATCTTATAAAATTAATCAAGGAACTAGCTAAAAAATAAGCATTAAAAAAAATTATGACAAAAAACATTAACGACAAAACTTTTCAAAAAGAGGTTGTCGAACAATCCAAGACAAAACCCGTATTAGTAGACTTTTTTGCCGAATGGTGTATGCCCTGCCAAATGCAATCTCCGATTCTGGAAGAAATATCAAGTGAAATGAAGGATCAAGTCGCCATCAGAAAAATAAACATCGAGGAATCGAATAAAACCGCCGGCGATTACAAAGTAATGAGTATTCCCACTCTGATTCTTTTCAAAGAAGGCCAACCCAAAGAAACACTGGTTGGATTACAAGAAAAGCAACAATTGACAAAACTACTGGAAAAATATGCCTAAAACCTCGACCGCCCAAAGATAAAATTGCTTTATTTTGCTCATCAGTTAAAATAAGCCCATCTTATCAGTTAACTGAAAATCAAAATTTTGGCCTGACAGAATTTATTAATCAATACAAATGCAATTATTCTTTTTGATCGAACCCAAAATAAAATATCTGTTCTTTGTTTCCTTTGGTTTCCTCTTATTAACAAATTATTGGCTCTATTCCGATGATCTAAAATCATTTATGCTGTACAACCTGGTTTTTTTGATCGTTATCCCCTTGGAATTCTGGATCAGTTATTCTCTTTTTTTTGACAAAGATAGAGAAAAATCAATCATTACAGTCTCCGCCGGAAACGTCTCAAAAATAATTCTGCTTTTATTACCGGGTTCTATTGCCTTTTTTACGATTAAAATCCCGACCGAAATCATAATCGAATATGTTATTATTAAAAGCCTGCTTAGAAAAAGAATCCGACATATCGAAACTCTGTTTTTTATAACGATTTTAACCATCCCAATTTTAATCGTAACCAAAATCCTTCAAGCGATATTTTAAAAAATCCTTATATCCCTTATAATAAAAAACAACAAAAATTAAAAATAATTATGCTGATCGTTTATGCC
>WJJX01000137.1 GCA_014729445.1 Candidatus Moraniibacteriota bacterium
ATGTAAATTCGGTTAATGTCTTTTAGTCTATTTTGTAATGTAAATTCGGTTAATCCGAATTTTGATGTGATTTCTTTTTGAGTTAAAATTCTATTTTTGTTTTTTTTTATTGTGAGATAAATTACTGCAGCTATAAACCCAACAGGGTTTTTCCCCGATATTAAAACAAAATTATCCCTGATTATTTTCATAGCATCAATAATTTTTTTTTTAGAAATAAAATTTAGATTAAGTTTTGAGCAGAGGTAATAAGCTAAATCAATTATATTAATGGGATACAACTTTAGGTTCAATTCTCGAATTAGCAATCTAGAATAACGAAGCAGAGTACCTTTATGAATATTTGTAAATGATAATAAGTCAAAAAAAAGAATAGGGAGTTTATGTTTACGATAACTAAGATAAAAGCACGTTATTATTATATCTTTAATCGCTCTTCCTTTAATTAATCCTTTGCTTTTTGCTAACAAAAAAAGTTTAAAAGCAAAAAGCTTTACATGATCTTGTGTATTAAATTTATTTGAAAGCATTAATAGATAATTTAAACCATCAGATTGAGTTCTCTCCTGCGATTCTATTTGTTGATCTATTTTTTTTAAACGCAAAAAAGTACGATTGTGGAAAGAAGCATTCACATCTATTTTTGTCGAGAGATGAAATGGACCACTTAAAATGGAATAAAGAGGACCTGTACTGGTCCGAGTTTCTTTTTCAAGTGAATTATAAACCCTCCTCTTATGAGCAACGATGTTATGCTCGGTTATTATGAGTCCACAGGTATCACAGATTTGAGAATACGTTCTCGAATCATAAATAATAGATCCAGAACATTCAGGACAGTATTTTAAGTTTATGCTTGGATCCTCAATATGAGAAATTGGAATATCATCGGTAATTGTCATTTTTTGAGTCTTTTCAAGGATTTTTATTAAATTAATTATAATTTAGTTAGATCAAGATTTTGAGGTTCGGAATAATCAATCTCCGATTGAATTATCCGATCACAGAAATTATCAAAAACTAACAAAATTAAGTGTGTTTCATAATCAAAATGGGATAATTTAGCAAACTCTAATTCTGGTCTTAATTCACTCTCAGAAGTCTCGCTTTTGGGATTAATTATTAACCAATAGGGATTTCTATCAATTTGGAGATTCTTTAAAGAATAGATAAATAATTTATCGCCTTGATATGCTAAGATATCAGGGTCTCCCACATCTCTTCCCCAAATAACTTCCTCAAATAATCCAGACATCTGCAATCGCTCGTAAACAAATTTTTCAAATATTTCTCCTTTTAAGCGATTCATCTCCCCTTGAACTTTAGAAACGACCATCGAAACCGAATTGAACTTAATCCCATAAATAGCACCAATCTCCTTTAACTCTAAACCCTGCTCCCTTTTTAACTTGTAGATCTCAAGATCTCTCTGAACATCACGCCACTGAGCATTTTTTTCAATTATGGCGAAAATCGTTTCATTATTAATACTAAAGTCTGAAAAATTGAGATCTTCTACAGATTCGAAAAGTTCCTTCCGTTCCTTTAAGATTTTCAAATCATTTTTTAGATCTTCTAGAAAATCAAATTTCAGGTTAAAAAGTTGATTGGTAAATAAATAATTAGGAAGAAAGCTTTTGATAAGCGTGAGTTTTTCTTTAAACTCCATAATCCAGCCGCTTAATGCTTTTATTCCTTTAAATCTCTTTAATTTGTCTTCAATCTCCTCTATTAGCTTTTGATTTATCTCAAGTGAATTATTTTTATTATAGAACTCCTTTTGATCTTCGTCCATATAGCGATATCTGGCTTTTATATGCCATATAGGGAGATCAAAATTATAACCTGACGATAAATCTATTAGCGGATCATTAAGTCGATCAACAAATGCATCATCTTCAATCTCCCATTCTCGAAGATCCGAATCCAACCAATATTTTCGATAAAATTCATCAGGTTTGATATTTGTTAAACTCATATTAATATATACTAATTAGGAGAATATAGTTTGATTATATATTAGATTCAGAATATAAATAGTTGTTCGAAGATTTCAATAATGTATTAATAATTGTTTTTTTGTGTCATATCACTTCGCATTTCAATATACCATTTTGAAGAACCCTAGACTTATGCAATTTTAAAAATGCTTAAAGTCTTTAAATATTAAGAGGAAAACACTTTATTTAGACTTATATTTTATAAATTCTATTTAACTTATCGAAAAAATCGATAAATAGAATGAGTTAAAGAATTTTGAAGTAATGTTTCATAAGAGAATAATTAAAACAATAAGAATGGCAATAAAAATAGTACAAATCTACTATTTTTTATAATTCATCACATCCCTTATTTTTACGAGATAATCCGAGTAAGTTTAGTATCTAACAAATCATCGGGAGCAATACCTTTTGCACGATTCCATTTCCATGATTCGCCATTCGGATCCAGATCAATATTGCAGCAATGTTTATATGCAGACCAAATCGCTTCGGAGCAATAATATTTATTGTTTTCAGGACCTTCTTGTTTTGAAAACCAATTTCTGTTGTATTTTGGTCCTATTGGATTCCCAGATTTATTTAATAATTGAGACTTTAAAAAACGGACAGCGTTTTGCTTTTCAGCAGATGATAAATCTAAAACTTCAATCGGTTTAGCGTCTTCAATATCCTTGAGGGTTGTTGTTAGAGTTGAATATCCTAAACCATTCCCTGCTCTCCGTGTTGAATGAATTACATAATGAGTTCCGGGAGACATAAACCGCTCATTATCTCGATCCCAAATTTTTTCATTTTTTTCAACTCTGCCACAATATAAAACCACATGATCAAAATTACCAGGTACAATTGAAGTTTTTTTAGTTTTTAACAGGATGAAGTCACCAGCATCCAATTTCGCCGGATTTATTTTTCTTTTTGCTCTTGGTATGTTTCGATATTTTTTTACCGAATAAATTCTCCGAGTATGCGCTCACACAGTGGTTATTTTACCAGATGATAATTTTCTTGTATGTTGCCTAACGGGAATAGTCTTCTTTGGCATTTTATCACATCAAAAACATTTATATTTTGAAGAGAAAATATAAT
>WJJX01000138.1 GCA_014729445.1 Candidatus Moraniibacteriota bacterium
AAACCAAGATCGATCGATTAAAGAGAATAAAATGAAAAATTACAAGTTTAAATATTTTTAAAATTAAAAACCATTTGGGTCAGATTTCTATTTGACAAATCGATACCTGTTTCACTCAGATTCCTAAATGAGTTGACGGGTTTTATTAAATCAATCTACTGCCCTTGAACAAAAACCGGCAAACCGGTTTGAGGGTTCGTGGGAACGTAAATCGTGCCCTCCCGATTTTTTAACTCTTGAATATAGAGATAATTTAAGTAAGTCGGGGTCAAACTTTCATTGATGATCCTTTGCGCATCTCTTTGACCTTCAGCTTCGATAATTTTACGCTCCTTTTCCTTTTGCTCTCTTTGCAGAACAAAATCATATTTTTGAGCTTCCTGCTCGGCCTGGAGCTTTTCTTGGATGGCTTGAGCTAAATCCTGCGGTAAATCTACGTTTCTTAAAAGCACTTTTTCCATATTCATTCCCCGTTCTTCCAGGATTTCTTTTAATTTAGTTTCAATTTCCATATTGGCCTCGCTCCTTTTCTGAGAATAAACATCTTTGGCTTCGTAATTGGCAATTACTCCTCTGATTGTACTTCTAATGGAGGGTCTGATAATTTTTTGCTCGTAATTTAATCCCACTTCCCTTAAAACATCGGAAGCTTTTTCCTCCTTGAGTTTATATAAAACCGTTATATCAAGCTCAATATTTAGGCCTTCTTTGGTTAGAGCCTTTATGGAGTCAGACTCGGCGATTTTACCTTCGCCATAGGACTGGCTCATCGTATATTCTTCTGTTCGAATACTCATTCTATCGACCCGGCCCAAAGGATTAATAAGATGAATCCCTGAGGAAAGTTCTTTTTCCTTTACTCTTCCAAAGAGAGAGAACACTCCGGTTTCACCGGCTTTGACTACCACAATTGAGTTAATTAAAACAACTAAGGCTACCACTAAAATTACGCTCCAGATAATTAGCTTCTTAGCCTTTAAATTATTTATCGTGACGGCGTCTTTAATATTATCCATATCATTTTGCTTAAAATTTAAATTTTTAGCTTTTAGCTTATTAAAAAAATCCGGGAATTCCTTGTCGCCTTTGATAAAAAAAATCAAAAGCAGAATTAAGATCGGTAAAAAGACACTTTTAGTTATTATGCCGAGAATAAAGAGCGGCAGCAGCAGATAGGAAATTTTTCTATTCTTAGGCTCCATAAATTTAAGTTAATTCTTTAAATCTTAGCTAATTAAATTAAAAAAACAAGTAAAAGCTCTCCCCCAGGCAAAGCGGTAGTGAAATCAGATTCTTAAATTATTTTTACTTTTTGTTTGGTTTTAAAATTTTTTTATAATAAAATCACTGTCCCTTTAAAAAATTTGTGTTAAGATTTAGGATATCTTTAAAGTTATCTTAAATTTTTTATGACGAATTTATTGAAAAAGTTAAACAAAGAGCAACGGAAAGCGGCGGAAACCTTAAAAGGGCCGGTTTTGGTTTTAGCCGGAGCCGGCAGCGGCAAGACCAGAACGCTAACTTACCGAATCGTTAACATGATTAACCAAGGTATAAAACCGGCAAATATTTTGGCGGTTACTTTTACCAATAAAGCCAGCGCGGAGATGAGAGAACGCGTTAACGAACTGTTGGGCGGAAATTTAGATTTGGATAATATCAACAAGCCTTGGCTTTCTTATTCCCAAAGAGAGCATTTTCCTTTTATCGCTACTTTCCATTCATTCTGCCTTCAGGTCTTAAAAGAGGATATCGAAAAGCTTGAAATGAAAAAAAATTTTTCGATTGTCGACTCGGATGAAGCGCTTGCTTTGATTAAAAAAATTTTAAAAGAGGCGGATTTAAGTCCTGACCAAATCAATCCTAAAGCGGTGGGCGTCAGAATTTCCAATTTCAAAAACAATCTAATAACCCCCAAACAAGCAAAACAGACCACTCAAAGTTATTTTGATGAACAGGCGGTGAAAATTTACGAAAAATATCAGGAACGCTTGTTTTCAAATAATCTCTTGGATTTTGACGATATAATTTTTAAAACAATCGAACTTTGGAAAAAATTTCCCGAAATTCTTAAAAAATATCAGGATCGATATCCCTACGTTTTAGTCGACGAATATCAAGACACTAATAATGCCCAATACACTGTGGTTTCAAGCTTGGTGAAAACCAATCGCAATATTTTTGTAGTCGGCGACGATTATCAGAGTATTTATGCTTGGAGAGGCGCAAATATTAACAATATTTTAAACTTCGAAAGAGACTATAAAGATGCGATGGTAATTAAACTGGAGCAGAATTATCGAAGCACGCACAATATTTTAAACGCCGCTTCCAAGATAATTGAGAAAAATCAGAATCAGAAAAAAAAACAGTTATGGACCCAAAATAAGAAAGGCGATCTGATTGTCGAATTCGAAGCGGCTGATGAGGAAGACGAAGCTTTGTACATTGTCGATCAAATCAAAAAAACCGCTCAATCCGAAAAGGACTTCAATGAAATCGCCGTTCTTTATCGAGTCAATGCCCAGTCGAGAATGATTGAGGAGGCTTTTTTGAAAAATAATATTCCCTATCGAATCGTCGGGGGTATAAAATTTTATCAAAGAGCCGAAATCAAAGATATTGTAGCCTATTTAAAATTGGCTAACAACTTTGATGATGTTGTAAGCTTTGAAAGAATAATCAACACTCCAAAACGAAAAATAGGCAAAATAAGCCTAGATAAAATCTTGAAACTGTCCAGAGATTTAAATAAAAATCCGATTGAAAGCTTAAAGATAATCAAATCTCTCAAGAAAAAAGCTGAATTCCGCCCCCAAATTGTCAAAAGTTTAAACGAATTCTTAACATTGATGCTTGAACTAAACAAAAAAAGCAGAAAACTTGAATTAAAGGAATTAATCAATTATTGTTTAAAGAAAAGCGGATACAAAGATTTTTTGTTATCTCTAGGCGAGGAAGGAAAAACCAGATATGAGAATGTTTTGGAGCTGATGAGTGTGGCAAAAAAATATTCCAGCCTGGAACCGCAAGAAGCCCTAAACGCCTTTTTGGAAGAAGCCAGTTTGGCGACGAGTGAAGAAAATCCCGGCTCAACAAAAAACAGCGTGACTTTGATGACCCTTCATTCAGCCAAGGGTCTGGAATTTGAAAATGTTTTTTTGCCCGGAGTTGAAGAGGGATTATTACCTTATTCGAAAAGCTATGAAACCCCGGCCGAGATGGAAGAGGAGCGACGACTTTGTTATGTGGGCATTACTCGGGCCATGAAAAAATTATGGCTTATTTATACGAGAAATAGACAACTATTTGGCCAGGTGATCAAAGCCGAGCCTTCCAGATTTTTATTCGATATTGATGAAAAATTGAAGGAAAAGCATATTAGTCCGCCGAAAATCAACGAATATTATGATTATCCCAAAACGGACGATGAATTTTTTGAAGATGAAACGATTTTTTATTAGAATGAAATTATATCGATAAGCAGAAATTATGAAACGAAGTTTAATTAAAATCTCAATCTATTTATTACCGGCAATCTTGGCAGGTGTCTTTATCTTACTTAAAATTTTTCCCAATGAAGTCTTTATTTTAAGTCAGGATAAAGAACTGGAATCCAATCTGATTTTAATAGGAGAAAACGATCTAATTGCCGCTCCTTTATATGATTTTAATAAAATTAAGATAAATATCAGTCCAGATTCGGCTTCGGCTGACGAAATCGATCGAGAAATAACCGTAAAAAAAGATTATATAATTAACTTTTACCCGGAAAAAAAACAAGAAAGCCTCATCCCTCCTTACACCTTAAAAAAATACAATAATAAATATTACTTGGTCTATGAAAATAAAAAAGAGCTGATACCGACAGATAAAATCTTAGAAAGTTACGGCGGAAATCAAAAAGCCTTACCGATGAATCAGGCCGAATTTAAAAAAATTCCTCTAAGCAAAGATCCGGCCACCTTTATTGACGGAACCTTGGTTGGATATAAAGACAGTGTGTTTGTTATTTCAAGAGGAAAGATGAAGGTTATTGCTTCCGCCCAAGTCTTTGACCGTTTCGGTTTTAATTGGGACCATGTTATTGAAATAACTCCGGCTGAAGCCAGAATTCATAAAAACGATCCGGAACCTCTACTCTTAACTTCCCCTCATCCTTTCGGAACAATTATCGATAACCTTGACGGAACCTATTATCTGATTCAGGAAAAGGAAAGGTTGAAAATCAACGATCAAGACTACCAAAAATATTTTGGATCAGTGCATCCGGTCAGTTTGAACTATAGCGGCACTTTAGATAATTTAAATATCAATCAAAACAGAACCTGCTTTTTAAACAATAACCTCTCCTGCTCTTTAAATATCGATAAAGTCTTTAAAAATCAAGCGGGTTATGGTTACTTTTTTGATCTCCCCAAGAAACTTCCTCTTCAGCAAGCCAAAATAATTTTTACCAGAAAAATTTCCTTAAATAATTTGAAAAAAACCGCGGCCAAATTTCGTTGACAATGTTTTAAATATCTAATAATTTGTTTCTATGAGATTTAAAAAAAATAAAAAATATTATTCATTATTATTATTGGTTTTGCTTTTGGGGATTTTTCTGAGAGTTTATAGGCACAACGACTTTCTTCATTTCGAACTCGATCAGGCCAGAGATGCCTTAATTGTTGATGCGGCCTTGGAAAACGGGATTGGCGAACTGCCTCTGCTTGGACCTCGAGCCGCTGGAACAATGCTTAGAC
>WJJX01000015.1 GCA_014729445.1 Candidatus Moraniibacteriota bacterium
CCGCACTCCCCGAATCTTGGCAAACTGCTTTAACAAATTGTAAGTGGCAGTCGCCGCCCCTAATCCCAAAGGCGGATATTCGTAATTAAGAATTAAAACCTTCATTCTTTTTTCAATTTAGATCTCTAAACCGTCCAAATATCTCCAAAATAGGGAGCCAGACAATCCGCAGCTCACTATTGTAGATTTTATTAGCTTACTCCGCCAGGAAACATTAATTTTCAATTATTTTCTTGATAGAATAAGCTCTTTTATTTTTGGTCTGATAATAAGTCTTAACCGAAATATCAGCCATCAAACCGGAAATTATAAACTGAAATCCCACAATCAACATAAAAATCCCCACCAGCGGCCAAATTCGATTACTTAAAGGCTCCCCAAAGAAGAATCTTTCCACAAACTGCCAAACCAAAATTAAAGCTCCCATGCCAAGCAAAATAAAACCCCAGCCGCCAAACAAATGAAGCGGCCGATTGGCAAATTTTTTCCAAAACCAAACCGAAATCAAATCAAGAATCCCTTTAATCAATCTCTTCCAATTATATTTACTGACTCCCTTTATCCTCGGACGGTGATTAACCCCCACCTCCCCGATTCTATAACCTTCAATCTTAAGCAAGGCCGGAATAAAGCGATGCATTTCTCCATAAAGATCCACCTGCCTAAAACATTCTTTTTTATAAGCCTTTAGCGAACAACCGCTGTCGTTGATCTGATCATCGATCAAAAATTTTCTTAATTTGTTGGCTCCTCGTGAAAAAAACTTTTTAAAGAAGGAATCCTTTCTATTTTTACGCCAGCCGGAAACCACATCATAACCCTGATCCATTTTATCCAAAAGCAGTTTTATATCCATCGGATCGTTTTGTCTGTCTCCGTCCATAGTAACCAAAATATCCCCCTTGGCCGCTTTTATCCCGGCATCCAAAGCCGCTGTCTGGCCAAAATTCCTTCTAAAGGAAATTATCCTTATCGGTTTCAATTCTTTTAAATTTTTTCCGGTTTTATCGGAGCTTCCGTCATTTACAAATATAATTTCGGCTTTTAATTTATATTCGGCTACCGCTTTTTTAATCTCTCTATGTAAAGGCTTGACATTTCCCTCCTCGTTAAAAACCGTAATGATAATTGAAATAAATTTCTCGCTTGATTTCATTGAATTCTATCTAAAACTAAAAAATTTTTACTTTAAAAAAAAATAGTTTATAATCTAAATTATCCCCAAACAGCCTTTAAGTCTATTAAAATCGAAACCTTAAAATAGCTGTTTTTAACCTCCGCCGGCGAACAAAAATTACTTATTAAAAAGCATAAGCTAAATTGTAATTAACTAAGCTATATTAATGGTACTAAAAAAAATTCTTAATTACAAGATTCTAGCGATCCTATCTCTTTATTTCTTCATTCTGAGTTTAATCTTTATTCTCCGGGAATCCGGCTTCAAAATTTCTTTTCTCTTCTCAATCACCCAAATAGCTGTTTTAAATTTTATCGGCCTAATCGCTTTGATTTCCTATTTGTATCTTAAAAAAAATTCTCTAAAAAAACCGATTGAAAAGATGCTTTTGGTTTTTCTACCGGCCGAAATAACTCATCTAATCGGCTTTTATTCAACCAAACACTTTATAAGAAAAATCCCCTTTGAACCTTTCTTAATGGCTTCCACTTTATACCTTTTCATTCTAGCCGTTTATCTTATCTACAAAACCCGCAATTATAAAAAAATATCAGCTTTGGTTAAAGATTTTCTGCCCGCCTCAAAAATCGATTTTCAAAGAATCAAATCAAATAAACTCAATATCTCAATCATAATAGTTGTGATGTTTCTAAACCTTGGCTTCGGACTCCATCACTTGGGCAGAAGAGCCTTAGTGGATGAACCGCTTTGGATCGCTCAAGACGGAAGAATTCTCGAATATTGGAGCAACATTAAAGACAAAGAACTCTGGAAAACCAAGGTGAGCGACAAACCCGGCATAACCACCGCCATCGTCTCCGGTGTCGGTTTAATCTTTACTCAAAAGGAGGAACTTCCCGAAAAATCCTCAGAATTTAGCCCTTCGCCCATCAAAATAAACACCGCCTTCCGGCTCCCTTTACTTATTTTCAACCTGTTGATGCTGCCTCTTTTCTTTTTCTTCCTATCCAAATTGTTCGATCGAAAAACCGCCCTTTTCTCGACCATCCTAATCGGACTTTCGCCGATTTTACTTGGAATGACGACCATAGTTAATCCCGACGCTCTACTCTGGGTTTTTGTACCTCTCTCTTTAATCAACTTTTTAAACTATTTAAAAAAAGGCGACAATTTTTCCCTTTACTGGTCGGGAATTTTTTTGGGACTTGGCATTCTTACAAAATACATCGCCAACATTCTCTATCCGTTCTTCCTGTTGCTTATATTTGTACATTCCTTCATTAATCATTCCAAAAATCAAAAAGACAAAATAGGCCCTTATTTTAAAAAATCATTCAAAGATTATCTTACTCTAATCACCATATCAATTATAACCTTTTACATTTTCCTGCCCGAAGCTTGGATCGATTTGACTAAAATTCTACAATGCACCCTTTTTTCGCAAGCTTTCTTAAAAATTTGGCCCTTTTTTGCGCTGATAGTCTTCCTGACCGCAATCGATATTTATTTGTTAGAATGCAGAATCAGCAAAAAGCTGACCCTGTTTTTCAGTCAATATCAAAAAATTATTCTAAAATCGATTTTTCTGCTTTTTATTCTTCTTACGGCAACCACTCTACTAAACATCTATCTTGGAATGAAATTCTACGACTTCGAACAGATTATGCTCTCGCCCAAAAGCTCCTCAAACCGAAACGATGCCCTGGGAATCATTTTAGCTGATTTTTACAGTCTTATCTTTGCTATAAACCCGATCGCCTTTTTGGCCGTTATCTTTCTTTTAGTGAAAAATCTAATCTCAAAAAAAGCCAAACAAAAAGAATCAAGCTGGATTTTTTATATCGTATTGTTCATTCTGATTTATTACCTGGCTTCGACTTTCAGCGAGGTCTCAGCCACCGTCAGATATCAAATCGTCAATTACCCTCTGATTTTAATCCTGGCCGCTCTGGGATTAAAAAAAGTTACCGATTTACTCAAAAAGAACAAAAATCAAAGCCGCAACTTTAAAATAACCTCGGCAGTCTTTTTAATCATAATC
>WJJX01000016.1 GCA_014729445.1 Candidatus Moraniibacteriota bacterium
ATGTAAAACCCTTCCCAACCTCTCACTTTTCCAACCAACGCCTGAAATCCCTGCCGAATTCCCCATTCATTTTTGCAAAATCAACCACCGCTTTCAGATATTCCAGTTTATTCCCGCAATCATATCTCTTCCCCTCGATTCTACAAGCATAAATCGGCTTATTCTTGCCTAAATTAGAAAAAGCATCTGAAATCCAAATCTCTCCCCCTATTCCCGGTTCGGTCTCTCTCAAAGCCTCAAAAATTGAGGGAGTCAAAATATATCTACCGGGATTGGCTAAATTGGAAGGCGCTTTCTCTATTTTCGGTTTTTCAACAATCGCCTCCACTTCAAAAACCTCCCTGTCCTTTTTATCCGGATAAGAAGCCTTTATCACTCCACATTTAACAACTTGCTGCTTTGCAACTTCGATAACTCCGATCATTTCTTCAACAATCTCGTTTTTATAATAAGCTCTAAGCATTTGTCTTATAGCCGGCTCTTTGGCATAAATTAAATCATCGGCATTGCAAAAAACAAAAGCCTGCCCGTTAACCGCTTTTTCCGCACATAACAAAGCATGGCCATTGCCCAACTGCTTGTCCTGTCTAACATATGTAAAACTAATCATTTTTCTTAAATCATCAAATTCCTTCAAGGACTCAAACATTCCGTTTTTCAACAAAGCCTCTTCAAATTCCGGCAGATAATCAAAATGGTCCTCGATAGCTCGCTTATTCCTGCCGGTCACAAATATGATCTCTTCAATCCCGGACTGAATGCATTCTTCAACAATATACTGAACCACCGGCTTGTCCACCACCGGAAGCATCTCCTTTGGCTGCGCTCTGGTTGCCGGAAAAAACCTGGTCCCCAGCCCCGCCACCGGCAAAACCGCTTTCTTGATTTTCTTTTTTTTTGTCATTTTTCCAATTTTTTATTTCAATTTTTCTTTTTTTTCAAAAATTCCAAACCCGACTTCTTAATCACCTGAGTCTATCCAAGTAATAAAATTTTTGCAAATTCAACAATTATCTATTATTATAGCCAGAAAGTAAAAATTACATTGAAATTTTTAATAAAAACTTTAACCTAATAAATGTCCAACTCATTTGAAAAAACCGCCCCAAATTTCGATCCGATTATTTTTAATCCTTTCAAGCAATCAAAGAGTAGATATGAAAGAGGCCACCCAAGAACAATAGGAATCTATCGTAAGTATCTAAAAAACAACCCCAAGATTATGGAAATGCAGACAGGGCAGGCAATAATCTCAAAGGAACCAATAATCGCTTTCAATCTAAACCCAAGCTATCTTATCTCAAGAAACAACCGAGGCCAATTTGCTCTTATAAACATTATCGGCATAGCTCCTAATATATATATCCCTTTCCTAAAAAAGAACCTTCAAAATGAAAAAAATGAAAAATTACCAAGCTATCTTATCAATAACCTGATAAAGTGTAAGCTGGAATCTCGGTTGAAAAAATACCAACAAATAATTGAATTAAAAGGTTTAGAATATTTTAATCCAAAAGCCCAAATCGATATTATCCTCGACCCAAGCTTAAAAAAGCTTTGTATAATTTCCAATAATCACTTAATTGAAAAAAATCTTGATTCAATTCTCACATAACAAAAAACCCGATCAAAAAAATCAAAAGCGCTAAAAATATTCTATAATAACCAAAACCTTGAAAATTATTTGTTGAAACATATTTAAGCAAGTATTTAATCGCCAAGAAACCGACCGAAAAAGAAACTATAATGCTTAACAATAAGGGGGCGATATCAACACTTCCGTCAAACAATTGAGGCAGCTTGATCAATGAAGCTCCGGCTACAATCGGAATCGACAAAATAAAAGAAAATCGCGCCGCTTCGGCCCTTTTTAAACCCAGAAACAAAGCGCTGGTAATGGTTATTCCTGATCTTGAAGTCCCGGGGATAACCGCCAAAGCCTGACTTACTCCGATTAAGAAAGCTTTCCAAACAGGAATACTGCCTATTCCCTTATGGTTGGAGGACTCTGCTTTCCGATCCTTTGCCCCGGCAAATTTTTTTTCACTATAAGCGTCCGCCACCATTAACAAAACACCGTAAAACATTAGAGTTCCGCCAACCAGAAAAGAATTTCTGGTATAAATCTCCACCCAGTTTTGTAAAAACAAACCTGCCAGAGCACCGGGAATAGTGGCAAGGACAATCAAAACAAAAATTTTAAATTCTTTGGCTCTGACAAACCAAGCCGCTCTGCCTTTCTTTTGATCGAAAAGTAGAGAAATTTTATATAAAAATCTCCTTGAGTAAGAGTATAGATCGGGCCAAAAATAAACAATCAAAGCGGCCAAAGTTCCAAAATGCAACGCCACGTCAAAAGCCAAATCGTTATCCCCCAAATCAATTCCCAGTTCATGAGCCAAAACCAAATGTCCGGAGGATGAAATCGGCAAAAACTCCCCCAAACCCTGAATAATCCCCAAAATTATTGCTTGTAAAACTTGAATCATTTCGGCCTAACGTTTAATTTTTTATTTCTTTTTGACCAAACTTCTTAATATACTCCAACGATCTAGTGGCTCACTGAATTTAATATACCAAATTTTTTGAGTTCCTCCATGGGCGGATTCTTGAGGTTTTTTATTTTGATCCCAAATATCTAAAACTTTTAAAGTCCGTATTTTTTCTTTGTCAACAACATCCAAAAAAGAACCTTTGAAAATAGCGTTATGCACAAATATCGAATAGTAGCCCGCTTTAAATAACTCTTCATCCTGCTTTGACTCCCAAACCTCGCCCACCATTTCGTAATCGCTTGAATTTCTGGAATCCCGATAATTTTGAATCGACTCGTCAGGACCAAAAGCAAAACCCGTCGTGTATTCTCTATTCCCCAATTTACTAAATTCTTTTTTCGCTTCCCTGACCACCGATTCTCTTTTCTTTCCCGAAACATCCAAGGCCTGCCTGTAATATTTAACCACCACCGCCAAATAATAAAGGCTTTTGTTTCTGCCTTCTATTTTTAAACTCGAAACACCCGCCTTTTCAAGTTCGTCCAGATATTCGATCAGGCAGAGATCCTTGCTGTTAAAAATATAAGCCTCTCCATTAGCCTCTTCAATCAGCATCTCCTTTTTCGGTCTTTTATTTTTAAATTTTTTTTGACCGCCTTCCTTGATAACCCACGGCCACCGGCAGGGCTGAGTGCACCTGCCCTGATTAGCGCTTTTTTGATTAATCCAAGCCGACAACATACAACGGCCGGAATAAGCCATACACATCGCCCCATGAACAAAATACTCCAATTCGATATTTTTCACCTTTTTTTCCGCCTCTGAAACTTCTTTAAGCTTCATCTCTCTTGCCAAAATAATCCTTTTAACTCCCTGTTTTTTCCAAAATTCAATGGATCGATAATTAATACAATTGGCCTGAGTAGAAAGATGAATCTCCTGCCTGGAATATTTTGTCCTGATAAAATCAATCACTCCGGGATCGGAAACAATCAAAGCATCCGGTTTCATCTTAATTATTTGAGCAAGCTCTTTTTCTATTTTTTCCAATTGACTGTTATGGGGATAAATATTCACAGTCACATAAACTTTTTTATTTCTCGCGTGAGCGTATTTTATTCCCAAAGCCAGATCATCCTTGGTAAATTGATTTACCCGGCCGCCTCTCAGGGAAAAATCAGGCAGACCGCAGTAAACGGCATCGGCTCCATAATGCAACGCGTATTTTAATTTTTTAAAACTGCCTGCCGGCGCTAATAACTCCATCTGCTTTCCAAATAAAAATTATTCCGAAGCGGAGACCTCAAATTTCTTCACTACCCCTCCATTTGTTAATTCCTCCGTCAGGTGAACATTAACTTTATAATCGCCCTCTTTAACTCCCTCCAAAATAAAATTCGAACACTGTTCTTTTTTAACCGAAGCGCAGTCTTTTTCACAAAAATCTTCAATTATGAAAAGTTCGATCGTATCATCCTCCTTTAAAAAGGCTCTTGTCTCCTTGAATTTGCTTCCCCGGGATCCAATATTAGTCGAAAACTCCAAACTAAGTTTTTTTCTTTTGGGCCATTCATATTTCAAATCCTCGCTCTCACAGACTTTCCCATCTTCGCCTTGATTAATTTCAACCTCTATTTCTTTGCCCAAACCCAGCTCTTTTATCCTCTGCTTCTCCAAAGATCTCTCCTTGGAACAACCGCAGCCGGCCAAACAAAAAGTCAGCATAAGGCCAAAAATCAAAAATTTGTTTCTCATATTCATTTTTCTTAAATTTATTCTATTTAAAAACTAAAAACCTCCAAGACACCTATCTTATATTAAAATAAAAAAAATTCAAACTCAAACACCATCAAGCCAAAAGTCATAACCGGGAGACTTCAGTCCCCGGTTATGACGAATGACAAAAACAAAACTTTCTTGTAACTATCAAGATCCTATTTCTCAAACTCCTCCAAAAAATACGCTTCCAACTTCCCAATCTCCACCCTTTTCTGCTCCATCGTATCTCGATCCCGAACCGTCACTTTTCCATCCTCCAAACTGTCAAAATCAATTGTAACACAGTAAGGCGTCCCTATTTCATCTTGTCTTCTGTATCTCTTGCCGACATTTCCATTGGAATCAAAATCGCAAACATAACTCTCTTTTAATTCATCATACACTTCCTTGGCTTTTTCCACTAATTCGGGCTTATTTTTAAGCAAAGGAAAAACAGCTAGCTTATAAGGCGCCAGCTTCTTGTCCAATTTCAAAACAATTCGATCATTTTCTTTGTCTTCAAAAAAACCATCAACCAAAGTCATTAAAAACATCCGATTTACTCCCACCGCCGGCTCAATTACATGAGGAACAAACTTTTTGTTTGTCTTTGGATCTGTATAGGTCAAATTCTCCTTAGAGTATTCCACATGCTGCTTCAAGTCATAATCGGTCCGATAGGCGATTCCCCATAGCTCCTTCCAGCCAAAAGGATAATTATAATCCAAATCATAAGTGTCTTTGCTGTAATGAGATCTTTCCTTGTCGGTATGTCTTCTCCAGCGAAGATTTTTCTCCTTTACGCCTAAAATTTCTGTGATAAATTTCCACATGGAATCCTGCCAGGACTTGAAAAGCTTCTTCCAGTCGGTCTCATCCGGATTAAAAAAGTACTCTATTTCAGCCTGTTCAAACTCCAGAGTTCTAAACACAAACTGCCCGGTCGTAATTTCATTTCTAAAACTCTTTCCAATCTGTCCCACCCCAAAAGGCAGTTTGACCCTGTTCGAATCCAGAACCTGCTTGAAATTAGTAAAAATACCCTGAGCGGTTTCACCTCGCAAATAGACCTTGGCCTTTTCCCCGGAAACCGAACCAATAGCTGTTTCAAAAAGCAAATTAAAAGCCTTGGGTTGGGTAATCTCATTCCCATCCGGACTTTTTAATTCATATTTTTTAATAAAATCGGTCATCTCTTTAATATCCAAATCTTCAACCACTAAATCTTTAAACTCTTCCTTGCCTTCTATAAATTCCTCAATTAAATGATCGGCTCGATATCTCTTATGGGTTTTTTTATCCTCCACCATTGGATCATTAAAAGAGCCTACATGTCCTGAAGCCAACCAAGTTTTAGGATGAAGCATAATTTGAGAATCAATCCCCACCATATCCTGTCTTTTGTTCACAAATTCCCTCCACCAGAGATTTCGAATGTTTCGAAGCAATTCAGCCCCCATCGGTCCGTAATCATAGGAATTGGCCAAACCGCCGTAAATTTCACTAGTCGGATAAATAAAACCCCGCCGCTTACAAAGCGACACAATCTTATCCATCGTTTTTTCTTCTTTTTTCGCCATTTTAATTTAAATTAATTCTTAATTAAACTTTCCATTGAAATACTCCTCCAACTTCTCAATCTCCACTCTCTTCTGCTCCATCGTATCTCGATCCCGAACCGTCACTTTCCCATCCTCCAAACTCTCAAAATCAATCGTAACGCAATAAGGCGTTCCGATTTCATCTTGTCTTCGGTATCTTTTTCCGATCGATTGAGTGATGTCATGTTCTGTCATATATTTTGTTCTTAAATTATCCCAAATTTTATTCGAGAGTTTTAATAATTCTTTTTTCTTAAACAAGGGCATAATTGCAATTTTTATCGGTGCCAATCGCTTTGGCAGACAAAGCACTGTTCTTATCTCCTTGTTCTTCAATTTCTCTTCTTTATAGAACTTCTCAAACATAATATAGATCAGCCTTTCTACCCCAAAAGACGTTTCAATGACATTCGGAACAAAACTTGTCCCCGTTTTTTCATCCTTGTAAGTAAAATCCTTTTTACTATATTTTCCATGTCTTGATAAATCCCAATCTCCTCTGTGGTTCATGGGAGAACATTCCAGCCATCGTCCGTTGGCCATTTTTATTTCAAAATCTTTTTGCTTTTTGCAATAATGACTCATTTCCGCCTCAGGTATTTCCCTTAATCGAATATCCTTTTTAGAAATATTTAATATCTCAACCAAAAATTTTTCCACAAAAAATTTCTCCCACTTCTCATAAGCCTCAAAAGAGTCTTTAGGGCTTACAAAATATTCAAACTCCATTTGCTCAAATTCTCTCATTCTAAGGACAAATTGTTTTGTCGTAATCTCGTTTCTAAAAACTTTTCCCATTTGAGCAACACCAAAAGGCAACTTCATTCTCATGGTTTCCATAATATTTTTATACTGCAAAAAAATCACTTGACAGGTTTCCCCTCTTAAATAAACCGACTGCTTTGTCTGTTCGGTTGCTCCAAGTCTCGCTTCTACTAGCAAATTGAAAACCTTTGGAAGAGTTAGCTCATTCCCCTTAGGGCTTTTTATTTTTTCCTCGCTCAAAATCCGACCCATTTCCTCAATAGTCAATTCACAAACGTCTTTATATTCACCCAATATTTTTTTAGACAACTCCTTTTGATCAATCTTATTTTCTTCACAATAATCTTCAATAATATGATCGGCCCGAAGTCTCTCGTGTGTTTTTTTGTCCTCAACCAAAGGATCGCTAAAAGACTCAACATGACCGGAAGCTTCCCAGGTCCTGGGATGACAGATAATCGCTCCGTCCAAACCAACCACATCCGCCTGATCCCTAACCATTAAGTTCCACCAAGCCTCCTTTAAATTATTTTTCAAAATCGCTCCAATTGGCCCAAAATCATAAGTCGCCGAAAATCCCCCATAAATCTCTGAAGAAGGGATAATAAAGCCTCTGCGCTTGCACAAATTAACAATTTTTTCCATCAAATTCTCTTCTTTTTTCGCCATTTTATTAAACTTAATTATTATCGACTTACCCCTCCCTGTAAAGGAAAGGTGGGGAAGGTTTCTAAAATAAAAAAAGCCCACCCCCATTATTCAAAATTTGAATAATCGGGACGAGCTTTTCACCCGCGGTTCCACCCGCTTTTTTGAGGCCTTAAAACCTCAAACTCTTTAACTAATTTTTAAACAGGAGGGCGCCAATCTCCTCCCTGCAAAATCTATCTTTCTATCACTCTAAAAACAATCCGGATCTTTACTATATCCAAAAATAATCGATCGCCTTAAAAAAGTCAAGCAAAAAAAATTACCTCGCCTAGCGGCCCCGCTGGACCAACAAAGCGGGCGAGGAGGACAGGAGAGTTCTCTACAATTTGGTCGCCTGGGCCAATCGATCATCGGCTCGAAGCCGCATAATTTTTACTCCCTGGGTGGACCGTCCCAAAACCGAAATCTCCGAAATTTTAGTGCGAATCACATTCCCATGCTGAGAAATTGCAATAATATCTTCTTTCTCATCCTCGTTTTCAATAATCGAGGCATGAGTAATGGTGCCGTTCTTTTTGGCAACTTTTAAGGTTTTAATTCCGCTGCCGCCCCGTTTCTGAATTTTATAATGCCTCAAATAAGTTTTTTTGCCATATCCTTTTTCAGTTATCACCAGAAGTTTCTTATCTTTAATGTCGCCGCCTCTGATTATATCAACTCCCATCACTCTATCATCCGCTTTCAATCTAATGCCTCTAACTCCTCTGGCCACTCTTCCCATAACCCGAATATCTTTTTCCCTAAAACGGATAGACTGACCCTGTTCGGTTACAAGCATTATCTCATCTTCACCATAGGTCGGTTTAACCCACCATAATTGATCTTCGGGTTTTAACTTGATCGCGACAATTCCAGAGTTTCTGACATTTTTAAAATCATTCAGCTTTACTTTTTTAACTATCCCCAATTTTGTGGCCATAAATAAATATTTCGGCTCTTTTTGAATGGAGTCCAAAGTATCCGATCCGCCGACCGGCAGAACAGCCGTTATTTTTTCCCTTTGAGGTAAATTCAAAAAATTGACAATCGCCTGGCCTTTGGACAACCTTGATCCTTCGGGCAATTCATAAGCTTTAATCACGTAAACCTTGCCGGAATCGGTAAAGAAATATATATCATCATGAGTCGAAACCGAAAAAATATGGGTTACTACATCATCCTCTTTGGTCGAAACCCCCATAACACCGACTCCTCCCCGCTTTTGCACTCGATAATTCGAAGGATTCATCCTCTTTATATAACCGCTTTTACTAATAAGCACAATCGCGTCTTCATTGGGAACCAAATCCTTATGAGTAAATTCTCCAATCCCGTTCTTTATTACTTTGGTTCTTCTTTCATCTTGATATTTATCCCTTCTTTCCTTTAATTCGTCTTTTATTACTTTTTTAAGCTCCTCCTCGGAACCTAAAATCTTCTCCAAATATTTGATTAAATCCAATTTTTCCTTTAACTCGTCCAGTATTTTTTGTCTTTCGAGGCCGGCCAAAGTTTGAAGCCGCATCTCTAAAATCGCTGTGGCCTGCTTATCGCTAAATTCAAATTTGTCCATCAAATTTTTATGCGCAATCTCTTTGGTCTTAGAACCTCTAATTGTCGAAATAACCTGATCGATAATGTCGATAGCCTTTTTCAAACCTTCCAAAATGTGCACTCTGGCTTTGGCCTTCTTCAATTCATACTCGCTCCGCCTGGTCACAACCACTCTTCTGTGAGCGACAAACTGAGTAATAATCTCCTTGATATTCATCACCTTGGGCTGAATTCCATCCTCAAGCGCCAGCATGTTTAAATTAAAATTCTTCTGTAAATCCGTAAGTTGATAAAGCTGATTCAAAACTTTTTTAGGAAAGGCATCCTTTTTAAGTTCGATCACCACTCTAATTCCGTCTTTATCGGACTCGTCTCTGATATTTTTAATCCCCTTGATTTTACCGTCTTTCACTAATGAAGCGATCTTTGAGATCGTATTGGCCTTGTTGGATTGATAAGTGATTTCCGTAACGATAATATTATTCAAACCTCCTTTTACTTCTTCGATTCTGCATTTTGCTCTAGTTACGATTCCACCGCGACCAGTGGAATAAGCTTTCAAAATGTCATTTTTCGAGTAAATCATGCCTCCGGTGGGAAAATCCGGCCCTTGGATAAAATTCATAATCTCCTCCAGCGAACAATCGGGATTGTCTATAAGATGAATAGCGGCATCGACAACCTCCCCTAAATTGTGAGGCGGAATATTGGTAGCCATCCCAACCGCAATCCCCATTGTTCCATTGAGTAAAATATTGGGCAAAGCCGCCGGAAGAACGCCGGGTTCCTTTAGAGAAGCATCATAATTGTCAACAAAATCAACGGTTTCTTTCCCGATATCAGCCAATAATTCTTCAGAGACTGCGGTCATCCTGCATTCCGTATACCGCATCTGAGCGGCATTATCGCCATCTACCGAGCCGAAATTTCCCTGTCCGTCGATCAATAAATATCTCAAAGAAAAATCCTGAGCTAGTCTGGCCAATGTTTCATAAAGAGCCTGATCGCCATGCGGGTGGTATTTTCCCAAAACATCTCCCACTACCGCCGCGCATTTTTTATACCTGGCATTATGGGTTAATCCCCGTTGATGCATGGCATAAAGAATTCTCCTTTGACTGGGTTTTAAACCGTCTCGAACATCCGGTAAAGCTCGGGAAACAATAATTGTCATGGCATAATCAAGGTAAGAGTTTTTCATCTCCTCGACAATCCTTCTGTTTTTAACAAAACCGACTTCCATATATTTGTATTTAATAAAAATTATTTCTTGAATTCAGCTTATCCAAGAACCAATCCTTATACTGGCTAGCGACAGCTGATCTGTAGCAATCCGCGCGCAGTAATAAATTATTAATCAAAAAAACCTCTGTCCTTGGACACCTTTGGACTTTGATCTTGATTATCTTAACTTATTTGTTAAATTAAAGTCAATTAAATTAAAATTATTTTTAAACAAAAATCAAAAATTTTTTTAAAACTCGATTTGCCTTATTGCGATCATTCAACTAAGTGTAATTTTAAATAAACATTTCAAATAGATTTGAGGGGCAACGGTTCAAAAAAAATTTAATAGGATAATTTTTTATCAAGAATTAGAAAGGCTAAAGTTATTAGAGACCCATTTGGAGACTAAAATCCAAAAAATGTAAATTGAGACAAACAGTAATAGCAAAAAAATCAATAAAATTTCGAATCTTAAACTAAAGAATCATAACCAATCCAACCATGAAAATTGGAATCGACGCCTCAAGAGCTTATGAAAAAAATCCAACCGGTGTCGGCAGATACGCCAAAGAATTAATCGAATCTTTAATTGAAAAAAATCATCTAATCAAAGAGCACGAAATCATCCTTTTTTTAAAGCCTGAAGCCAAAATAAAAAATTTATCAAAAAAACTTCCCTTAAATTGGAAAATCAAACAAGTCTTTTTTAAACCCTTTCTTTGGAGTCAAATCGGACTGACTCTGGCTTTTTGGAGA
>WJJX01000017.1 GCA_014729445.1 Candidatus Moraniibacteriota bacterium
GATCTCCACATGACATATACCATAACCCATCATGCTATACCGTATATATCTATGCAAAAACCCCTGACCAGATTATAAACTCGTTTTCTCTACGACCTTCCTGGTAAGCGTTGATCGTTCTGTACCATTATATATCCTCACACATCATATTGCATATATCCTCCGACATTCTATTTATATACTGAATGACCTGACGTGTATTTATTATACACGGCAGCTAGCGAGACGCGCATAAGGACAGATTGAGCGCACAATTGTCTTGTGTCGTCGATCTGTTCGAGGATACCATGATGACAAACTCGTGGTCAGATAACCTGCGACATGCCAGTATCAGGCATTCGACATATGTCAGTACACCTCTCATTCGAGTGAACGAGAGAAAAAACACAAAGTTCGCAGTTTATACTCGTTCTAAACTAGTCGCTCTCCTATCGAATGGCCGATAAAGCAGAACCATTATCAACTTATACTCATTCTAAACTGATAACCATTCTCCACTAATACCACCTATCATTTGACTATCGGTATAATCCAGTATATACTATCATGTAAGAACGAATGATACATACACTATGCCATATATATGCTACAATGAATATATGACCTAGTGCATATGTGACAAAGACAAACGATGGACAAGGGTAAGGGATAGACAGGGGATGGATAGGGGATATACGGTGTACAGAGAATATAGGTCAGTAGACACGCGCGCCATGGCCGCAGCGAGAATCACCAGGTCAACTATATCATTCTATGTATATCTATACCTCTCGCTGTAAACCTATCCATGTACACGATACTCCCCTCTCTATGTCCTATAATCTATCTTATGTGACATAGGGGGATGGGCGTGGTACTATACGAAATGGACAAACGATATATGTGTAGGCGAACGATGTTTTATAGTACACGACAGTACAGATGGGTGCGTCAAATGCCCTTATACCGCCGACCATGGCCAACCCATAGGCACCTTCTCCCATATTTTTTCCGCAAAAATATCGGCCTCACCCTTCCTTTTTCTAACTTATTTCTGTCTATTATCGCTCGTTTATATCATATACTTGCCTATTATTCTATACTTTTATCAAGTTCTTTTCTTTTCCAAGGAGTTTTCTATGACAGATGAATCTAAGGCCCTCAAGGCCACTGCCCAGCAACGAGATTCCAAGGGGAGGTTCCTCAAAGGGAATAAGGGGAGTCCTGGGCGTGCCCCTATCGCTACAGAAAGGAAGTATTTGGCCTCCATGACCAGCGTGGTAAGCGTGGATGATTGGATAGAGATTACGGAACAGGCTGTGGAGGACGCTAAAGGGGGTAATTGGAGGGCGAGGGACTGGTTGAGCAAGTATTTAGTGGGTCCTCCTGCATATGCGATACAAATGCAGATGGAAGAGATTGAGGAAGATAGTGGGAGGAAGATTAAAAAGATGACTGCGCTAATGAGGAATTTGGTGGGGGTGTTGGAGGGGGGAGATGAGGATGAAGATGATTGTGAGATAGAGGGAGATTATGATGAGGTATGATCAATGGCGGGATGAAAAGTTGAAAGACCCATCCTTTGTCAAACAAGTGAGGAGGTACAAGTGGAGGTTGAAGCTGTGGATGTGGATGTACAATCATGGGGTACCGAAGTGGATAAGGAGGGTCGTGGGTTGGGTGGTAAGGTAGAGTTGGCTGCGTGTTCCACTTGGATCCTATCTACACGAAGATGACATAATGTACGTTATTACCAAGGACCCTACTCGCGTCAAACAACTGAAAGAAGTCATCCACAATCTTCCTCTCATTGAGAAGGCTCTCCCCCTGCTCAACCCAGTCGAACGCAAGGAAGTCCTCGATACCCTTGAAGAAGCTCTCATGGGCGATGACTGGCCCCTCATCTATATTAATAATGAGCGGCTCAAGCCCTACTCTCCCCATCATGCCGCAGAAGAATTGGCTCTCACTTCTGATACCCCACGATACTTATTGGCTAAAGGTAGTGAAGGAAGCGGAAAGTCGGTGTTTGGACTAGTAAAAGACTTTGATAGGATACGTAGACATCAAAGCGGGTTAATGGCGTCCCCGAATCTTCCCCACCTTCAACGTTCTCTCTGGAAAGAGTTCCAGAATTGGTGTCCGTGGGATTACGTCATACCATCCCACCGTCGTATGGCCGACCGCTCCTGGGTGCCCGTCAAGCCGACTGATATTGTCTTTGAGAATGGTTCTTATATCCATGCTGTTGGGGCTAAGGATATTCGTTCCCTCGAAGGCCCTAACCTGACTTGGGCGCACTTTGATGAGGCTAGGCTCTTCCCGGATGGTAATGCAGTCAAGGTCATCGACGGTCGTATCCGTATCCCTGGTCCCAACGGAGAACCCCCTCAATTGTGGATGACCACCACTCCACGGATGAATTGGCTGTATGAATTCTTTGGTCCACTTAAATGTGTATGTCCTATCCATGAGAAAGTCGAAATCGCCATTCAGGAAGGGGAACCTCTCTCCTGTCCCCAGTGCGGAGGTGCGGTTGAGATCAATGATCAATACGCGGCTTTCAAGCAGGACTCTCGCGTAATCACCCTTCACGTCAAAGATAACGCCGACAACCTTTCATCGTCCTTTGTGGAAGATCGCGCCAAGAGCTTAACCAAAAACGAGGCTGCTGTTCTTATCGACGCTCTCTGGATAGACGATGAATCCGACGAGTCCTTCCTTCCCTCCATCACTCTCTGGGACAACTGTCGCCGTGACATTCCCCCTCTCGATCCCTATACCCCCATCGTCGTGGGAATGGACGCCTCTGAGCTTCATGACTCCTTTTCCATCGTCGCTGCCTCTCGCGCCCCCTGGGATGGGGACAACTCTATCGCTGTCCGTTACGTGGGCATGTGGGACCCAGGGGGAAAACTCCTTGACTATGGCAAGGAAGAAGGCCCTGAACAAGCACTTCTCTACCTTCACAATAACTTTGACGTAATCACCGTCGTGTTCGACCCCTACCAACTCCACGACTTTTCCCAGCGTCTTGGGCGCGAATACGGAATCTGGTTCCAGAGATTCGCCCAGGGGGTTAAGCGTAACGAATCAGATCGTCAACTCTACGATCTCATTGTTGAACGCCGCCTGGGTCATCCCGGCGACCGTATCCTACGCTCCCACATCTCTAATGCAAACCGTCGCCGCACATCCACCTCCGGCAAGGGCTTCCGCATGGTCAAGCGAAGTGAATCTCTTCCTATTGATTGTGCAGTAAGTTTATCTATGGCTGCGCATGAATGCCTGAGACTAAACCTCTAATTTGACATGGTTTTTATATCGTGATATGATACAGTAAATAATATGAATAGGAGACAATATGGGAAAGACAAGAAGGCGAACTCCTGTGCATAAAGAGTCCAAAATGGACCGTCTTGAGAGGGAGTGGGAGAGGCAAGTAGAAACAGATATGACAGAAGCGGAAATTGATCCTGCCCCTACATTTGAACAATCTCCTCTTCCCCCAAAGGTAAAGGCGGTCAAGGAGGAAGCTGAAACCATCCTGGCAGAAAAAGCCAGCCGTGTCCCCTTTTCCATTCAGTCTCCGTCTGATGATGATCCCCTCGTCCTCGGTGGGGGAGGGTTGGTCTGGTGGTCGGGGGGGACCCTGGATACCTATATCCCCGTCTCTGAATATGGAGACCCCAAGAGGATGGCTGATCTCCGCGCTTTTGCTCTCATTGCTCCCCTCATCCTTGTTGCTGAGTCTATTCTTGCCAAGAAGGTGCAATCCCTCCAGTGGACGGTTGAGGGTGGACGCAACCTCGCCGCCAAGTGGCAAAAGACCCTGAACAATTTCGAGGGCGGTGCCGGTTGGGACTATTTTATTGCCCGGTGGATTAGGGCCTACTCTGAGTCCGATCAACCGGCTTATGTCGAACTTATCCGCGATGCGCCCTCTTGGGCGGTAGATGACAATTTCAAACTTACCCCTCGCGGGGAGAGAGCCATCGAGCGCGGAGATGACCGGGTATGGCCGATCTCTGATGCCAGGGTGATGGACCCCCTTTGTTGCGACCCGACTCGCTCCCGCGAGTATCCTCTCATCTACCGCAACCTCTGGACGGGAAAGCGTTACCAACTCCGCACTTACCAATTTATGTCCATTGTGGATACCCCTAGCGTAGATGATCTTCGCCCTCACGCTGCTGTCTGCGCGGTGTCCAGGGCGGTATGGGCGGCGCAGGAAGATCGGATGGTCACTAGATTCTTCATGGAGAGGATAAGCGAAAACCCTGGGGCGGGAATTGTCTCCGTTAACGCCTCTGACTCCCAACTCCGCACAGCCCTTAGCCATGCCAGAGCCGAACGAGAGGCGAGAGGGGTAGTCTACTATAAGGGTATGATCTTTCTTCCCGTTATGGACCCAACTGGAGGCACCAGGCTCGAATTTCTTAATTTCTCTGAACTCCCTGCCGGCTTTGACCGTGGCGAGATGTACAATATCCTCAAGGAAGTTGTCGCATCGTCATTTGGCCTAGATGTGCTTGAGTTTGGTTCCATCCCTGGGAGACTCGGAACCGCTACCCAGGCCAAAGTAGCAGCCCAGAAGGGTCGTACCAAATCCATTGGCGCGATTATGCAGGGGGTGGAGAGAGCCTTTCGTTACAAGCTCCTCCCTGAGTCTGTTACCTTTTCCATTAAGAAACATGACCAAGACGAAGAACTCCAACGCGCACAGATTGATGAGATCTACTTTAACAATGCTATCCGCATGGCCCAGTTCACCTATCCTGAAATCGCTATGCAGTACCTTGCAGACAAGAACGCTATCCCCAATGAGCCTCCCTATGTAGGCCAGGATCTTACCCCTCGCGAGGAGGTGATGGATGTTCAGGCCCCCGCAGAAGAGGATCTCAATGCTGAAGGGCAGACTCAGGCCGCAGAGGAAACGGAAGAGATCGTCACGGGTCCAGAGGGAACAGCAGATGAAGGGCCTGTAAAGTCTATCTATAATCCACGAGTCCGTATTGATCGTGATGGGAAGGTAACCCACCTCTCTGCGCCAATGAGGGTATCCCTCCGCCCTTTTGTTCAAAGGGGGTGGGGGGGTTATCCCTAAAACAGCGAGATCGGGATAGGGATCACAAAGAGCAAGAACGAAAGCTCATCCCGATCATCCTGATAGCACTGGGGTTACTTGCCACCTCCATAGAGGCAAATGAGAACAGCCTAGATGACACAGCCTACTGGGATAGGTTAGGGCAATCCATTGCCCCCCTTATCCTTCCCACGCTGAAAACGATAGCGTTGGCCGGGGCGCTAAGGGCAGCAAGATCGCTTGGTGATACAGAACAACAGGATAGTGACTCTTGGGAAGAAAGTTGGCAAAGAAGGTCAAGGCAGTTCATTATTGACTTTTTGACAATAAGCGGAACAATCTCTATAATAAAGACGACATACGAGGCATATAGAGACAGAGGATTGGAAAGTACATTGTCCTGGACGAGATCTACGGAACGGGCGAACAAGATTGCCGTTACCGAAGCGACGAGGTTCTACTCCTGGGGGTCATTAGAAGAGAAGAAGTTTAGGGATATTAACGATAAAACATGGTACACAGCGTTAGATGATAATGTCTGCGAGGTTTGCAAGCCAATGGAAGGGATTACAGTTCCCATAGACGAGGACTTTACTCTCCCTACTGGGGAGCGTGTTCCTCATGCCCCTGCACACCCGGAGTGTCGCTGCGAGGATAGATGATAACTGCACAGGCTATTACCATTGATATAGAGCTGGTCGGGAGAGAGATATCGGGCTTTCTCACCTTTGCCTCAGAGGAACTTCGTGAATCCGTAGACAGGATGAGAAAGATTCTCTCCAAGTATCCAGCACAGAAGTCTATCCCCTGGAATGGTCGCTATCACTCTGCTAAACAAGCGTACTTTGTCATTAACTCGATGAACGGCAATCCGAAGTTTGCCCAATTCGATCAGCCCTACCAGCGCACTGGCTCCCAGGGAAAAGCGTGGAAGCTAGAGTCCCCAGATAGTAAATTCACCGGGAAAGGCTTTTTTCGCCCCCTATCTGGTTCTATCTCCTGGCAAACAACTCTAGACGAATCTGTGGTCCCGCGTGGGCGTTATGTTCAGGGTTCTCGCAAGCAAGGCTACAAGGGTCAGCACTGGCGTATGCAGGAAATCGGCTGGATGACACCAGAACGACTCATCAAGGAAGGCCACTGGTCCAGAGAAGAGGCGCAACTGATTGCGCGGCTGAACAAATACAAGCCGTAGGAGGATACATGAGTAAATCGATTACATTTCCATTCGATCAGGGTCGTCGCAGGGAGAGGATCTCTCTCGGACGCGAGTATGACTGGACCATCGCTGTTATCCCCGCTGGGTCAGCAAGATCAGAAGAGATCGATGTGACCATGGCCGCAGGGATCGCCGTCTCTGTGGACAACTCTATGAGCGGAACCCACCTCGCTATCTATGCCACCCACGAGTCCGGTGGGACGATGAGGCCGGTGAGAGATAAGGATAACTCTCTGCTTATTGTTACTGCTACAGATGGGGCAATTATCGTTCTTCCCCCGGAGGTATTTCCGCTGGGGTACATCTCCTTGGTATCGTGTAGTGATGCAGATGGGACAGAGGAAGAGGAGCAAAGTGAATTGAACTTGGTTGTTATGGTGAAGGGATAATGTGGCCTAGAGCCTTTTTACATCCAATGTATGGAGCGAGGGCGGCTATCCGTTGGCTCCTCCGCGACGACTTCAACGACACCCTGGCCGCCGGGAATGTGGATGGCACGCCGGCGACGCCTGGGCCGGGGACGCGGGCGGTTACAGATACCGACGGGGATGCGCTGAGTATCGGCAGTGGGGTATTGCAGTTTTCCAATTCCAACGACACGTGGGGCGACCCTGGCTATTGGTTGGATGCAATAACCCGCGCAGCTGGCCGAGCTATGTTTGTGCGCCTGACGCCGAACGTTACTAACAGGTCAATGACGGTAGGGTTTGACACAAATCAGGCATCGTTGGCACGCGAGGGTATTCTGTTTCAGAATGACGGAACACTCTATCCACGCATCAACAATACAAACGGTCCAGCTGTGGCAACGTATACCGTCGCCGAAACTACCCTCGCGTTTGTCTTACGTTCGGCGGGATTTTACCTGTTCAGATATGCGAGTGGTGTGTGGACGCTACTTTACATTGTGTCGGCTGGGACTGACGCAACCATTTATCCGGCGATAGCTCCGGAGGGACAATCGCCGGCTGTCAGTTTTATCCGCATCCCCGAAGCCCTCATCATCCCCGACCTCCTCGCCTACGACACGCTCACCCGCGCCGATTCCGACTCTCTCGGCAGCACGGAGACGACCGGGCCAGAGTCGCAAACCGTAGAGGCGCGTGCGTGGAGCGTGATTGGCGGAGATCCGGATATCGTGAGCAACGCGATAACGGGCGGGGACGCGCAGAGCAACCTTCTGCCCGACAATAACGCGGTATCGGACGTGGACACCGAGGCAGATGCGACGACGGGATATAGCAATTACGGCGCGCCTACAACGTTCGAAAGCACGGCAGCGGGTACGCCAGGGGTTGGATCGTATCATTTCCACATTGTAGGTGATGCGAACGAGGGTTTCCGGGACTATGATAACTCCTGGACGATTGGCGTACTGTATATGTTGCGCTATCGAATAAAAGTTGCCAGCGGATCAGTGACAATGATCATGTATTCCTCTGGCGGTGATGCAGCGTCACTGGGTACCAGCGATCACTCTAACGCCGCATACGAAGAACATAGGATACTGGGCGCAGCAAAGACCGCTACAGGTGGTGTGATCTGCAGGTGCGACGGTGGTGCGGCTGAATACTATGTTGACGATATGGAACTAGTACCATGCCACGCCGCATACATCAACCCTGGCGAGGCGGACGTACAGATCGTCGCCAGCCTCACCACGCCCGCCGCTGGCACTGACCCATTCGGCCTTATCCTCCGACGCGACGGTGCGACGATGTGGCTGGTGGAAATCACGCCGGGCACGGCTGGCACCGATCTGCGTCTAGTGGAGCTTAACGACGGTGTACGCACAGAGCGCGCAACCGCTGACATCGACCCGACTGCTGGCACGCAGATTGAGATTCAGGTCAGTTGTAACGGATTTGACATCGACGTGTTTGTCGACGACTCGGAAGAGTTGTCCTACGCCTCGGCCACAGTCGGCCAGTCTAACACGCAGTTCGGTTGGTTCGACTCGGCCGAGGGGAATTCGACACTGGACGACATTCAGATCATGGATAAATCCGGCACCGTCTACAACGATCTGCTGGACCGCTACATACAGGAGTAGAGATGCGACGATTTTGGTTTTTCACAAGCGATGACGGCGGGCGGCCTCATTTCCCGGTTGGCGTTGTACCGCGCAAGGCGTCCTACGTTTGCCCATTCACACTGCTGGGCGAGACGGCGGGCCATGCACACCTCAAGATTGGATCACACGCACGGCCCGATGCCCGGCTGAGTGGGGACGGGGCGCTGCATTTCCACGACCTGATTCAGCACGCGGGGACGTGGTACACCTTTACGGAGGGCGCGGCGAATCACGAGCACACCGTACCCGACTCGCCAAGCTGGCAGCTGATGTGCGCCACGCTGCGAGATGAAGACGTGGCGGCCTGCACAGCGGACCCGCAAATGTTCAATGTGGGGGAGATCGTAGAAGGCGAGCTTTCCACCGAGCAGTGGAGCGGGACCGAGCAGACGACTTGGACGAATCGAATGAGAGCAGGTCTATACCTCAACCTTCCAGCAATCATCAACAGCAACCTGCGATTCGTGAAATGGCTGCTGGGCATTGCTGGTCTAGAAGGTTCTGAGCGAGGATACAGGTGTCCAGAGTAAGGGTCTTAGCCTACACGGGATTGACTCTTCTTCTACCCTCATGTGCGTCACAGGTCGAGGTGCAAAGGGTGTACCTTCCTGTGGTTAACTATCCTCCGTTTGGCGGCCACGGGGTAGGAACGACGTATGATGATTTTGAGGTTGCCTACAATCTTGGCGCAGATTGGGTGTACAATTGGGGAATCCCTGAAGACGTACCGTGGGGACTGTACCCCGCGGCTATGGTCTGGTGTACGACGATCCCGAAAGGGCTAGAGGGCTATCCGGTTATTCTGTGGGGAAATGAGCCAGATATTGCCTCCCAGTGCAACAAAAGCCCACAGGAGTACGCGGACTTTTGGAATGAGAACGTGGGCGCTTATGGGGATACGTACAATGTCGCACCTGCAGTTGCCCATGTCGAGTGGTTAGAGGAGTTCTTGCCTCTACTTAGCGTAGCTCCTGACGCAATCTCTGTCCATTGCTATGGGCACGATGGTGGGCCTGATTGCAAGGGATTTATCACTCAGTTCAGGACCTTCGGGTATCCCGTCATTGTCTCCGAGTGGGCATGGATAGGGACAGATCCACAAGAGGCAGCAGACTATATCGTTGATATGATGGCATGGTTTGATGCTAACCGGGACTGGATCATCGCGGACGCCTACTTTCAGGCTCGATATGAAGGGACCGAACCTTGGGCTTTTGGGCCTGAGTACAATACCTCCCTTGTGGATTGGGAGAGGGGCGATCTTACGCCGCAGGGGCGCGCCTTTCGTTCGATGGCAATTGTGGTGACGCAATAGGGAGCGAGTGAGGACTAGATGGCACTGACACCAGAAATCCAGAGCGCGATAGACGGCGTGTCTACCACCATCCCCGACTTGGTGCGGCAGAGCACGCGAGTGCAGCATCCATACGCGTGTTCTACGATGGCGATGTGGGCACGCCGTCGTCGTACCGTGAGCGAGGTCCACAAACCGTGAGGAGACGTCCCTGCACAACGGGACGTTGCTGGGAAACCGGTACGGTGGTCTGGAGATGAGCCATTCGATTGGATGGACGGTAGCTCACAATGCCTGATCCCCAGGTTGTCGTAGTGACGGAAGAGTTCGCACCTCAGTGTTATGCCTATTCAACTTGGGCGTGAACCGAGATCGTACAGTAGACATACTCGATTTAGCCTACGTTGGCTATTAAGTTTGCGAAGTTTCTTATATCGTGATATAATTGGGTGAACATGGAGGTTAATATGCCATATTTTATAGACAATGTCAATGGGATGTACTGTGTAAGAAAGGGAGAAGAAGGCGATCCCGGTCAGATTATCAAGTGCCACAAAACCAAATCTGAAGCCTCCGATCACCTTAAAGCCCTCTATGCCAACGTCTCCGATGCCAAAAGCGTCATTGGTGACAACATCTCCGGCAATCTCGCTCACGATGGGGATGGGCGCACCCCCAACCGAGAGGATCTCATGGGGAAAAAGTGCAAGTGTCCCGAATGCGGCAAGGAAATCTCCATCAAGGCGGATGAGAAATGTGGGGAGAGAAAGTGCCCTGAGTGCGAGGCCAAGATGGGGGATAAGGACGAGAAGGATGATAAGGGTGATAAGAACGATAAGGATGACAAGAAATCCATCCCGGACACCTTCACCTCTTACAAATCAGGCGATACTTGGCGATGGTATGCGGTGAGCAACGTTGCTGTAGAGGATCGCGAAGGAGAAATCATCACCGAGAAGGCGTATGATGACGCCATTGCCCATGCCTACAAAACCGGGGACTTTGGCGAACTGGATCTTGTTCACGTGGATGGGACCGATGTGGGTTCCTGTGACTTGATGACCAGAGTTGGCCCCCTGCTCATCGAGGGTGGGGAATGGTACACGGACGAACGCTCATCCAAGGTCCGTGAGGTTGTAACGTCCAGTGGTGATGAGGCAGTATCCATCAAATTCAGGTACGATCCCAAGCAATTTGATGGTCGTAAATATCTAGGTGGGATTCAAATTCTCAAGCGGACTATTCTCCCCAGAGAGTTGGCCGCGAGTGTGGGGACGGCAATAGCGGCTGCCCCAGGAGGACAAATGAAGGGCATTGACGAGAGAACGAAGGAAGCCCTGATCGACTATGGGCTGACCGAGGATCAGATTGTCGCCCTCGCAGACGCGCAGAAGGATGTATCTGGAGACGTGAAACAGAAACGAAGTCTGCTTGAGGTGATCAAGAGTGCCCTGGGCCTGTCGGAATCTGAAGAGGAGCCCAAGGAGGTGGAAACTCCCCAAACCGAGGAAAAGACCCAGGAAGATGAGATTGATGGTGATGTCGAGCAATCTATCCTTAAAGCACGAGATGCAATCTCGTCTATTGCGATGGAGTCTGCGATGGAGGCGACCAAGGCTGTGATCACTGAGGCCCTGAACCCCATCCTGACCTACATTGAAGCGGACAAGTCGTGGAAAGAGGACATCGAGAAGCGGGTAAACGAAGCAGGAAAATCAGTGGAAACCAAGGTACTGGAACGGTTGAGCGAGCTTCCCCAGGCGGCAAAGGTCCGCCCCACGGAAGTGAGCGCCAATGAGGTAGCTCCCACCGAGGAAGTTGCCCCATCGACCACCCAGTCCTTTGCCAAGAGCCTAGTCGCTGACATTGAACGGGTCGTCAACGACAGAGTAAAAGGCCATTACCAAGTCTGACCCACTTGGGGGAGAATATAAATGAGTGAAGAGTTTGATCTCAGTAAGGTAATGACGCCGGAATTCGGCGCTGCGATGGGTCAGGCAATTGGTAAGGCTGTTACCAATGCGCTGGCTGACAAGGGGATGTTGGGGCAGAAGGCGACGGTTACTGACCCACCCCCGTACAATCAGATTCACGGACATGGTTCACTGTTCGGTACGCCACAGGTAGGGATTGATCGTGAAGTAATCAGTGCCATGATGACCTTCCGTGGGTTGGGTAGCGCCCTCCCGTTGGAAGGAGTTCGAACCCTGGAGCAGTTCCTGCCCTTTATCACTGGGGTTGACGAAACTTCGTCCACCGAGCGTTCGACCGAGTGTGGGGACTGCATCAGCGGTGAGACCGAAGCGTGCGTCCAGCACTTTCCAACCGGTCTCATCTGTCGCGAAACAAAGTCCATCAAGATCCAACGTGCTATCGAACGTCTGAACAACGGCGATATCGATCTTCAGCTTCTCAACGAGCAGCTTGGTTCCGATAGCCCCTGGCACCCTGGCTGGTCCCCAAGCTCCGCCAACGACATCATGCAAATCTATGCGGCCTGGGCGCTGCTGTTTGAGCTTCCTCCGCTGTTTGCCAATAAGTTGACCCCGATGGTGTGGACAGGGAACCCGACCAATAACAACGGCAATGCCTATCGAGAGTTCCGTGGGCTGGACTTGCTCATTAACACCGGGTTTGTGGACGCCTACACCAATACGACCTGCCCCGCGTTGGACTCTGATGTCAAGGACTATAACTACCAGGACGTCCTAACTGGTTCTCCACGCACTTTCTATGAGTACCTGGAAATGGCTCACTGGTACGTGTATAACAACGCCGAGGGTCAGGGACTCCTCCCTGTCGAATGGGCAGTGGTTATGCGTCCTGCCCTGTGGCAGCTGGTGAGTTCGACCATCCCGGTGCAGTCTATCGTTGCTGCCCTTCTCAACACGACCATCCCCACGTCCTACCAGATCAACATCAACGGCATGGATGTCCTTCAGGAGCGTCGTCAGTACCGAGAGTCCATGATGATTCCTCTCAACGGGATGAATGTCCCGGTTATCCTAGACCACGGTATCACTGAGCTGAACAACGCCACGGACGCCAACCTGAACCCTGGGGAATACGCATCGGACGTTTATATCGTCCCCATGCGCTACCTGGGCAATCGAGAAGCCCTCAAGATCCAGCATAAGGACTATCGCTTTATCACCGAGGAAATCCGCGCCACGGATGGTCTGCTTGGTAACTTTTACCGTCCCAGCCCCGATGGGCGATTCTCCTGGAGCCTCGTCACGGATGGGCCTTGCTTCAAGATTCAAGCGGAGATTGAGCCAAGGTTGCTACTGAAAACCCCTCAACTGGCTGCGAGAATCCAGAATGTCAAGTACGTCCCGATGCAGCATATCCGTGAGCCTGGGTTCGATAGCCCCTACAGGTTCAAAGGGGGAGTCTCAACTCGCGGTGCCACCTATTATTACCATTAGGCATTGACAAAACAGTCAACCTGTGGTATAATGGCTCTATAAAAGGGAGGGGCGTAGTGCCCCTCCTAATCAAAAGAAAGGATGGAGCCATGAGTAGGGATACCTGGACACAAGACGACGAAAAGTATCTGATCGAGTGGTATGGAGAAAAGAGCGCGGAAGAGATTGCCGACGCTCTTGAGAAGAAGAAAAGATCTGTCTACTATAAAGCCAGAGTTCTTGGTTTGCAAGGGCGGACAAGGCGTTGGACAGATGACGAGATAGCTGTTCTGAAAGAGAATTATGTAACCTTGGGAGCGAGGCGGACTGCTGAAGTACTGGGCAGGACCCTCGCTTCTGTTCATACAAAAATTAGGGAAGTCGGCGGAGGAAATTCTCCACTAGGGCCGAGAAACGATTGGACAGAGGGGGAGGAAAAGTTTCTCCTTGAGAACTACCAGGTACTTGATTGGGATAAACTGGAGAAGGGGACGGGACGAGACAAGGCCGCCATGGTCAGGAAAGCCAGGGAGTTGGGAATCAAGAGATATGTAGATCCATTCCCCTTTTTTGAGGAGTGGTCTGAAGAGGTCGCCTATATCTTGGGGTTCTTTGCTGCCGATGGGTGGGTGGCAATCAGGGGACCCAAAAGCATAAGAATTGGCTTCTCTCAAAAAGAATCAGACATTATCTATACATTAAAAAAGACAATTGGAACAGGAAGAATTACAGAGAAATCTAACGGCATGTACGAATACTATGTTCATAGTGTGAAATTGTACGATTGGTTATGTGAGGTATTTGGATTCGACGTACACCAAAAATCACATACGTTGCTATGGCCTGACGTTCCCAAAGAATATGTAAGGCATTTTACTCGCGGGGCATTCGATGGAGATGGATCGATATTTAGAACGAAAGATGAATTATGGAGTATTGACTATGCTTCCAGTTCAAAAGATTTTATTGAATCATTGTTTAACATAACCATTGAAAATATTGGAGTCAGGCTATCCGTGGGGGAAAACAAGACTAACGTGTACCATGCAAGAACTACTGGTGTGGGGGCGGTGTGTTTTATTCATTGGTTATACAAGAACTGCTCTATTGCCCTCGAAAGAAAGAAGGCGCTGGCTGAGGAAGCAATGTACCCGCGTGGATTGGCGCAAAAGAATATCGTCACCGAGAAGATGAAAGAGATGTTCCCGGAGGTACTGGCAACCTATAACATTCGCTAGCCAAGAATTGGATGTCATTTAAATCCTATATACCCTCACCTATATAGATTTTAAATGACCTCTACCAATTCTCCACCATTCCCACTCCCCCTCTCAGCCATGGTGTCATCTCTACACTATGATCATTTAAATCCTATAGGGTTCAGTCTATATAGGTTTTAAATGACATTCGTGTAGGTTTCACACTATCTCGCCTATGTCCCATCGCCCGCCATCTCGTCTCGATAGGTCATTTAAATCCTATACAACTCCTCTATCTATGTAGATTTTAAATGACACCCTTGACACACCCATCGTTCTATGTTATACTATATCTACTATCATCTCAAAGAAAGGACACTTTGTGAAGATTGTCCGCAGTCCACTTAGGGTATCCCTATTTGGTGGGGGAAGTGATCTCCCTGCGTATTATGAGAAACACGGGGGGTTGATTATTTCCTTTGCCATAGACAGGTGTATATCGCTTATCCACAACGACAGGCCGACGGGTGGCTGTCGTTTGTCATATAGCAAGGTAGAAGAAGTAAAGAACTGGCGAGAAGTTGAGCATGATCTAGTTAGGGCCTATGCAGAATATAATCACATTCTTCTCCCCGCCACGATTACCATTGTTGGAGATGTGCCCAAGGGGACCGGGCTGGGAAGTTCCAGTGCGCTGAGTTTGGCCCTGGCAATGATGTATTATAAAAATCCTTACGATATGAAGGTTCATCTCCCACTGTGGAAAGTTGCCAAGAGGTTCGAGGAATACACTAACCCCCACGTTGGTATTCAGGACTTTCTCCCTGCGTAC
>WJJX01000018.1 GCA_014729445.1 Candidatus Moraniibacteriota bacterium
ATGCCTGTCCCGTACTGCATAAAACTTTGATGTCCAATATTATGTGCATCTGTGGCGATCGAAAATTTTGCTCCTTTATCTTTTGCCATTTTTACATAATTATCCGGTAAATCCAGTCTCAAAGGATTTGAATTTATTTCCAATACAACGTTATTGGCGATGCATGCTTCTATCACTTTTTCCATGTTAAATTTTATTGAAGGCCTTTTATTTATGAGTCTGCTTGTAGGATGAGCAAAAATTGATGAATAAGGATTTTCAATAGCGGCTATAAGCCTTTTTGTCTGTTCTTCAGGTGAAAGTCTGAAATACAGATGTACAGAAATGATCACAAGGTCCAGTTCTTCCAGTACCTCATCACCAAAATCCAGAGAACCATCTTTTAAAATATCGACTTCCGAAGATTTTAAAATTTTAATTTTTCCTTTCAGTTTTTTGTTTAATTTATTGATTTCCTCCCATTGTTTTTTAATATCCTTCTTCCCCATACCCGTTGTCACCCCGACAACGGAAGAATGATCAGCAACTGCAAAATAATAATAGCCTTTCTCAAGATACGCGTTTGCCATTTCCTCAATTGTATTTTTCCCGTCGCTAAATACAGTGTGAGAATGAAGATCTCCTTTTATATCTTTAAGCTCGATAAATTTTGGGAATTTTTTGTTTTGGAGTCCATATTCTATTTCGCCTCTGTCTCTTCTAATTTCAGGAATAATATATGGAAGTCCCACAGAATTAAAAACATCCTCCTCAGTTTTACCCATGATCAATTTTTTACCTTTAAATACGCCGTACTCATTGACTTTTAATCCTTTCTTTTTGGCGAGATCCCTGATTCTGATATTATGATCCTTATTTCCGGTAAAATAATGAAACGCGGCGCCGAAACTTTCCTTATCAATTACTCTTAAATCAACATCCATCCCGCTTGAAAGAACGATGGTGGACTTGGTTTTTCCCTCAGCTACAACCTTGATAACATCATCATAAGTAATAAAATGCTTCATGATTTTTTCACTGGTTTTGGCAATATCGTCAACGGTAACCAATAGATCGATATCTCCGATTGTTTCTTTTTTTCTCCTTAAACTTCCCGCGTACTCAATTTTGTTTATTTCTTTGCATTTTTTCATGTAATTGATAATTCTTGAAGCTTCCTCCGTCGCTTCATTTAAAAGCATTCGTTCGAAAGAATATTTGGCATGCTCATCGATAGATTTTAGAATTTCTTCTTCACTCTTTGGGCCCATGCCTTCAAGCTTTTGAATTTTATGTCTTTCAGCGGCTTTTTTTAATTCTTTAATATTTTTTATTCCAAGCCTCCAAAATAAAAGTTTAACTTTTTTGGGACCGAGCCCTCTGATTTTTAGCATTTCAAGCAATCCCGTAGGAAATCCCTTTTTTAATTTTTCATGTTCAGTTAGCTGACCTGTCCGTACCAGTTCAATTATTTTATCTGCCATCCCTTTACCGATACCCGGTATTTTTGGAAGATCCTGAGGATTTTTATCGACAATATCTCTTAAATCCTGGGGAAGATTTACAATTGTCAAGGCGGCTTTTTTGTAAGCGTTTATCCGAAAAAAATCAGCCCCTTTTATATCGAGAATATCTCCCATTTCATCAAAAACTTTTGCAATTGATTTATTATCCATAATTATTTTGTGATTATACTGAGTGTCTTTTTTGCGGCACTATTCCATGAAAACTTTTTTAATCTTTCTTTTCCTAGACTGATAAGTTTTTCAGCGTACTTTTCATTTGTTACAAGCCTCTCAAGACCGGAAGTTATTACTTCTACATCATAGGGATCTGCGTAATAGGCCGCGTCACCGGCAACTTCCGGAAGACATGAAACATGAGAAGTCAAAACGGGTATTTTATAGTAAAAAGCTTCTAAGATAGGGAGACCGAAACCTTCGTAGAGTGAAGGAAAAGCAAAAACATTACAATATTTATAAAGACAGGCTTTCTCGCCCTCGGTTACGTAGCCCGGCATGATTACTTTATCGATTAATTTCAGGTGTTTCACGACTTTTAACAACTGATCAAAGCCAATCCCGCGTTTACCCGCCAAAATTAGCCTGTACTCGGGATATTTTTTCAAAAAAGCCTTAAAAGCCTCAACTAACCGGATTAAATTTTTCTTATTTTCAAGGCGTCCCACAAATAAAATAATAGGAGAATCTTTCTTTATTCCAAAATATTTAAAAATCGATGATTTTCCAAAAATTTTATCAATTTTATCCTTTTTGATTTCGGGGGAACTGAAACCGTGTTGAATTACAGTAATTTTTTCTGAAGAACATTTATAAAACCTGATCAGATCTTCTTTGGTTGCTTCACTGGGAACAATTATTTTTGTTGCGTTTTTAACGGCAAATCCGGTGCTCCAGTCAAGGTATTTGTATGCAAACCATGAATAAGAT
Source organism: Candidatus Moraniibacteriota bacterium (assembly GCA_014729445.1). Lineage (GTDB taxonomy): Bacteria > Patescibacteriota > Minisyncoccia > CAIUEV01 > JAHKAQ01 > WJJX01. The sequence continues at coordinate 2,430 of WJJX01000018.1, forward strand.
TTTTTTAAATACTTAAACGCCACATCATGTATCATAATCACACTTTTTTTGGGCAGTTTTAAGGGCAGAACGTGCGAAGGCACAAAAAGAACATCCGGAGGATTTCTCTTCATTTCTCTGGATAATTTAAGTAAAGTCCAAAGCCTTCTTGCCGGTAAAACTTTAGTTTGAATCCTGTCTTTATGTTTTTTCATAAGCTCCGCAATCTTATTATCCAGCTTTAAATAGTTTGGAGAATAAAGAATCACCCTATCCTCCTCATTCTTTAAACTTTCTTCAATCAAATTGTTGATAATATGCCAGCTGTACCATTCCACACCGGTCGCCTCGTTGTGAGCATATCTTGATGCGTCAATTCCAATAATCATAAAATATTGTTAACATTAAGATCTTAGCAAAGGTAAAACTACGAATTCAAGCGGTGAATTTAAAAAAATCCATCCCCGGGGATGAATCAAAAAACATCCCCAAAATATTGCGAATATTATAATGAGTACAACCTTGCTCTGGCTAAAACAATCCCACAAATATATTTTGCCCCCATCTTCTTAAGAACTTTACTGCACTCATTTAAAGTACTTCCGGTGGTTGCGACATCATCGATTAAAATAATAACTTCTCCATTAAGGTCACGATTATTTTTTATATCCATTGCCCCGGCCAAATTTCTAATTCTTCTGTTTTTATCCAATTTAGCCTGATCCGCATGGTATTCTTTCCGATTCAGACAGTCACATAAATTCAATTCACCAAAATTTTTGATAAGAATTTCAGCCAATAGTCTTGACTGATTAAATCCTCTTTTTTTCAATTTTTTCTTATGAATGGGAACCGGAACAACCAAAGTCGCACCAAAAGGAAGCTTTTTCTTAAATTCGCGAAAACAATTAACTAAAATTTTTCCCAAAAATTCATTTAGATCTTTTGAAAATTTATACTTAAATCTAATCATCAGTTTTTGAAACAGGTCACCGTGCTTATATTCCACACAAACACAAAGCTGATCAAAATAAAAATTTTTTTTACAACCATTACTGCAAAAAACACCAGAATGATTAACTTTTCTGCAACTCGGACAGACCTGACTAATCAAATAATTTATCTTTTTAGAAC
>WJJX01000019.1 GCA_014729445.1 Candidatus Moraniibacteriota bacterium
CCAGCGCCGGCCACCACTTTTGCCCATTTGGATTCAACCGTTGCGCTTTCCAGGTCTTTATCGGAATTGGGCATTTATCCGGCTGTTGACCCTTTGGATTCTTACTCGACTATTCTTGATCCGCAGGTGGTTGGCAAAGAACATTACGAGGTAGCCAGGGAGGTCCAAAGAATTCTGCAGAGGTATAAAGATTTACAGGATATTATCGCTATTTTGGGAATGGAGGAGTTGTCCGATGAAGACAAGGTACTGGTTAACCGGGCAAGAAAAGTTCAAAAATTTTTGAGTCAGCCTTTTTTCGTTGCCGAGCAATTTACCGGAACGCCTGGGGTTTATGTGAAAAGAGAAGATACGGTCAGCTCTTTTAAGGAAATTTTGGAGGGAAAGCATGATGATAGAAGCGAGCAGGATTTTTACATGAAAGGAACTTTAGATTAACTTTCGCTATTGTTTTTTTGATTTATTTTTATTTTTAGCTTAGGATAAAAAGATCGGATAATGGAAAAATTCCAAGTTTGAAATTAATCGTTTGTAAATATAAATAATAATTAAGAAATTAAAAATGGAATTGTTAATTTTGAAGTTGTTAATTACCGCTCTGGCCGTTTTAATTATTGCTCTTATTGTTCCCGATATCAAAGTTAAAGGATTTGTTTCGGCTTTGTTGGTTTCTTTAGGAATAGCTTTGGTAAATATTTTCTTGAAACCTTTGATTATGAATTTTATTCCAGCCTCCGGAGAAGTGATTTTTATTGTAATAACCTTTATTATAAACGCCTTATTCATAATGTTGTTGGCTTTACTGGTTCCCGGTTTTAAAGTCAAGAGTTTTTGGTCCGCTTTATTGTTTAGTCTGATTTTTGTTTTATTTAATCATTTTTTTCCAAGATATATAATCGATCTTTAAAATTTATATGAAGGAGAGAATTAAAAGCGCTCATATTAATCTAAGAGATGAACTGGCGACTATCATCAATCAGGCCGGTTATTTTGATGAAATTTTGGTCACAATTACGGATTTGCAAGTTTCGAATGATTTGAAATTCATTAAAATTTTTGTAAGTTCAATGCCTGAAAATAAAATCGGCCGGGTTTTAAAAATATTAAGAAAAAACCGTTTTGAGATTATTCGAGAACTTTCCAAGAGAGTTAAAATGAAATTCATTCCGCATATTAATTTTTATTTGGATGAGGGTTATAAGAATTATATGGAGGTTGAGAAACTCACTTTAAATGATGATGCAGAAAGAAAAATATAATGAAAAACTAAAAAAAATAGCTCAAATTTTGGATAGAAATCAAAAAATTTTGCTTACTACGCACAAAAGACCGGACGGAGACGCCTTTGGTTCCACTTTGGCTTTGCAGTTTTATTTAAAAAGTCAAGGGAAAAAAGTGGATATCGTTTATTTTGAAGAAATTGATTCCAATTTTAAATTTTTGCCCGGTTTGGGTACTCTGGATTATGAATGGAAGGGGGATTTGGATTATGATCTCTTCGTGGTCTGTGATGCCAGCTGTTTAATAAGAACGGGTTTGCCCAAAGATTTGGAATCAGAGATTAGCAAAACGGCTGAAGAAAAATTAGTTTTTATCGATCATCATCCAAAAGATTCAGGTACAGAGTGTTTGTTTTCATTGTCAGTTGAAGAGGCGGCTACCTGTAAAATTATTTATGATTTTTTTGTTTTAAATCAAATAGCAATAGATAAAAATATCGCCACCTGTTTGTTGACCGGAATATTTACTGATACTGGCGGATTTTTACATGCTAATACTACTAGTCAGATTATGAGAGCGGCTTCTAACTTAATGAAAAAAGGAGCAGTTTTATCAACTATTGCCAGGAGAACTTATTTCAACAAAACTTATAAAACAATTAAAATTTGGGGCAAGGCCTTGGAGCGGACCAAATTAAACAAAAAGAAGAGATTGGCGTATTCTTATATTACCTTAAAGGATTTGGAAGCTTGTAATGCTAAAATAGAGGATTTGAGCGGTGTTACCAATGTTTTAGGAGCTTTGGATGAAATAAGTTATTCTTTATTTTTGGCTCAAACCTCCAAAGATAAAATCAAAGCCAGTTTAAGAAGTGAAGCCTATAAAAAATGTAATGTTTCCAAGATTGCTAAAAAATTCAATGGAGGAGGTCATCCCTTAGCCTCGGGTTTCGAAATTAAGGGAAAGATAGACCCCAAAAGCGGAATTTTAATTTGATTTGAATAAAAGAAAAATTGGTTTTGTTAATTTCATTTAATAAACCCGTTTTTATACGGGTTTATTAAATGAAATACCAGGTTTTTGTTGCGGAGGCCGGACTCGAACCGGCAACCTCGAGGTTATGGGCCTCGCGAGCTGCCAATTGCTCCACTCCGCAATATAAAATTTACATTAATATTGATTTTTGTCAAATTTTCTTGTATTTTTAATTAAAGTGTTTTTAGTATTAACTTAAGAAAATGAAAATCACTCGAAATTTAAATGCGGTCCAGAGTTTTGTCCGTTTTGTTATGTTTGTTTTGGCTTTTTTTAGCTTTGGACTTATTATTCTTATGACGGCTTCCACGCTGGGATTAATGGAGGGTTCGTTGGGTAGTTTGGTGATTTTTTTAGGAGTGGGGTTGAATATTTTTATTTCGATTGTTGTTGCCCGGATGTTTTTTGTTTTACCAGAATGGGAGCGATTGGTTTTACTTAGAGTTGGGAAGTTTGTCGGAGTCAAGGGCCCCGGTTTTTTTGTAATCCCTCCTTTTATTTATTCAGTCGCCTCAATCATAGATACCAGAATTATAACTCAACAGGTTGAAGCAACCGCTACCTTGACTCAAGACAATGTTCCAACCAAGGTAACCGCCGCTATCGAGTTTAGAATAGAAAGTCCCGAAAGAGCGGTTATTAATGTTAAGGATTATTTGAAGTCCGTGGTTTGGCTATCGACAGAAGCGCTTAAAAATACAATCGGCAGTTTGGATTTAAAGGAATTATTAAGTAATAGAGATCAGATTGCGATGCAGTTAAGAACTCAAATTGATAATCAGGCGGATACGTATGGAATTAATGTGATTGCGGTTAGAATTACCGACATCGACACTCCGCCTGAATTAATCGAAGAGCTGGCGGTTATTGCCAGAGCTAGAAGATCCGCTCAAGCTAAAAGAATTCAAGCCGAGGCCGAAGTCGAGGTAGCCAATAAAATCAAAGAGGCGAGTAATATTTTAGTTCAAACCGAAGGCGGATTTAAGTTAAGAGAAATTCAAAATTTATCCGAAATTTCAAAAGAAGAATCTTCTATGATTATAATTTATCCCTCTGATAGTTATTCGGGAAAAAATATCGCCCATGCCGGGGTTTCCTTAAAATCGAATACTTCGAAAAATTCTCAAAACAAAACCCAAAATAGTCGAAGTGATAAACTGCCACCACTTGACTATTCAGGAGAAATTTAAATTTTTAGTTTTATTCTCTCTCGATATCGATTTTTTGGGCTTTGGATTTTCGGCTTTTGGGCAAAGTGATTCTTAGGATTCCATCTTTGATCTTGGCTTTGATTTTAGAGGAATCCACTTTTGTTGGCAGACTGAATTCTCGTCTGAATTTTCCGATGTAGCGTTCTTCTTTGTAAATGTTTTCTTCTTCTTCTTTAGACTCCTCTTTAATCTCTCCGGAAAGGATCATATAATCTTCATTTTCAACTTCGATATTGATGTCTTTGGGGTCGACTCCGGCAACTTCGGCATTGACTTTTAAACTGTCTTTTGTTTCCTTGATATCGACCTTTGGAAAATCGCTTCCCCAGTCGGTTAGATAATTGCCGGAAGATGCGAAGGGATCCCAAACGCTTTCATTAAATAATCTACTCATAGCGTCTCGCAGTGAATAAGCCGGGACGACTTTGTTTTTTTGATTTTTTTCTTTGGTCATAGCTTTTTATTTAAAGATTAGATTTATTGGCACTCTAAAGGGTAGAGTGCCAATTTGTTATAATTTAACATCAATTTATTATTATGTCAAATGATTTATTTTAAGCCGATTCTAGTGAAAAATTATTGACAAATGTTTAAAAATAGTCTATTGTTAAGTTTGGTTAAATTTTTACTTATATTTTTCAATGGATAAGCTTTTGTTAAACAAAAAAAAATTCTATTCTCTTGGGTCGAAGCCCGTAGAGATTGTTATGCATGCTCTAGAACAATTAGATAATGAGCGAATGCGCCTCATTTTAATAAAGCGTTTTGGACTGGGTAATTTTGAGCCCCAAACCCTCGAGGCTATCGGGAGGGAATTTGCAATTACCAGAGAAAGAATTAGACAAATCGAAAGAGATGCTTTGAAAAAATTGGAAAAAAATAAAAGGGAAAACGGTATTGAAAGTATGATTATAAAACTCAGGAGGATTTTTGAAAGATATAATGGTATTGTCAGTGAAAGAAGGGTCTTCAGCGAATTTGAAAATAAAAAAAGATTGGATAATTTGAGTAAAAAGACTATTTTATTGATTTTAAGATTGGCTACTGATTTTTATTTTTTAGGTCAGCCCCAAAAATATGAAAAAGCATGGTATCTTAAAAATTCCAATCTAGTAATTATAGATCTTTTAAATAAAAGGTTGGTTAAAGAATTAGGCAAAATCAAAAAACCGCTGGCTAAAAAAAATTTGCTGGACCTTTTGAGAAAAGATCAGGGCCTTTTTGATTCCGCTTTCAATTCAGATATCGACGTCTTGTATGCTTATCTCGATATTCCTAAAAAAATCCAACAGAATGTTTTTGGCAAATGGGGACTAATTGATTGGCCTGAAATCACTCCCAAGAAAATAAAAGACAAGATTCATTTGGTTTTTAAGAAGCACAAAAGGCCGATGCATTATCGGGAAGTGGTTGAAAAAATCGAGCAATTAAATTTCGACAATAAAAAGGTTTGTATCGCAACCGTGCATAATGAACTTATAAAAGACGACCGCTTTGTTCTAATAGGGAGAGGAGTTTATGCGATTAAGGACTGGAATTATTTTCCCGGAACAGTAAGAGATGTTTTAGTAAATATTTTAAAAAATAAGAAGGGCAGGAGAACTAGAAAAGATGAATTAATAGAAGAGACTCTAAAACAAAGACAAGTGGAGGTCAGTACTATAATTTTAAATTTATCCAATTCCAAAGTTTTCAAAAAGAAAGGCAATTATTATTACCTTTCCCAATCGACCAAATAAAGTGAGGCTATTCTTATTATTGAACTCTTTCAACATATTTACCGTCTTCGGTGTTAATTTTGATGATATCGCCTTGTTTAATGAATAAAGGCGCATTAAGTTTGTAGCCGGTTTCTATTTTGACTTTTTTACTGCCTCCGTCAACTGTATTTCCTTTAGCTGATGGGGGAGCTTCTACGACTTTGAAGTTCATTTTTACGGGCAGTTCCAGATTTAGAGGTTCATCTTCGTAATATAGAATTTCGATTTCGGTTCCTTCAATTAAAAAATTGCTTGAATTGCCGATTGTATCTTTGTTAAGATTGAATTGATCGAAATTTTGATTGTCCATGAAAAAATATTCCCCATCATCGTGATAGAGGAATTGAGCTTTTTTTCGCTGGATTTCGGCTTCCTCTAATTTGTCTGAATCCCTGAAAGTTATTTCTGACACATTACCGGTTTTTAGATTTTTTAATTTTGCTCTTAGAACAGCGCCTTGTCTGCCTATTTTAGCAAAATTGGCTTTGACAATTTCAAAAATATTGTCCTTATATTTTATTTTCTGTCCAACTTTAATTTTACTGATTTCCAACATTAAAATTATGATTAAAAAAATATAATAAAAAAACAATAACCGCTGGTTTTAAATTAGGAATCCGCGCTTTGCGCGGATTCCTAATCGCACTTAATCTTATCGGATAGTCAGAATCAGAGAATTCTATTTTCTTACAATCGGCAATAGAGCTATAACTCTAGATCTCTTAATGGTTCTTGCAATCAGCCTTTGATGTTTGCTGCAGGAACCTGTTTTTCTGGGGGGCCTGATCTTTCCTTGAGGGGTAATGAATTTTTGTAATAAATTAGTATCTTTATAATCCAGCTTATTGATTTTATTAGCGCATAAATAACAATTTTTTTCCATCTTAAGATAAATTAACTGCTTAACTTGAAATTTTGAAATTAAAACGGGATGTCTTCAATTTTAATTTCTTCTTCATCTTGTCCTGATTTACTTTGATTCGTCTTGGTCTTGGAGGTTGATTTTTGCTGATTATTTGATTGTGGAGAGCTGCTTCTGTTTTGAGCCCCCTGAGGTTTGCTGCCCATTTGCATTTTACCTTCAAGACCGCTTAATATTATTTCGGTCTTATATCTTTTTATCCCGTCCTTACCTTCCCAATTTCTGGTTTCGAGTTTGCCCTCGATATAGACTTCCTGCCCTTTGATGAGATATTGAGCCGAAATTTCGGCCAGTTTTCCCCATAAAACGATGTCATGGAATTCAGTTTTTTCCTGTTTATTCCCTGATTCGTCTTTCCAAATACTGCTTGTCGCAACCGTAATACTGGTTACTGGTTTTCCGGAAGGGGTTGTTCTGGCTTCCGGATCCTTGGTAAGCCTTCCGACTAAAATTACTTTGTTTACGTTCATTTTTTTAGGCTTACTAATTAATTATATTAAATCGTCTTTAAGTATATCGTCTAATTTTTTGTCTAAATCTTCAAATTTTAATTTGCCTTTCTTATTTTCTTTTATCTGCTTCTTTTTTTCTTGAGTTTCATCTTTTTCTTTAGCTTTTTCAGTATTTTTTTTATCCACGCCTACCTTTTTGCTTTTTTTCTTTTTCAATTTCTCGTCTTTGGTTTCAGGCTTGGCTTGTTCATCTTCATCTTCATCTTTATCTTCATCTTTATCTTTATCTTTTTGAGCCTTGATAGTGACTTCTTCTTTTGTCTTGACTTTATCGAGCTGTTTTTCTACTTTTGGTTCTACCTTGGGTTCTTCCTTGGCCGATTGAACCTTTTTTTCAAGCAACATATCTGATTCGCTCGGGAGCTCATCGATGTTTACTATTAAGTGTCTTAATACAC
>WJJX01000020.1 GCA_014729445.1 Candidatus Moraniibacteriota bacterium
GGTAAGCTCAGTAATTCATCAATATGCGAACAATCGAATGAAAATTGAAATTTAAACGAATAACGTTATTTTAATACAAAACCTCACTTCCTTACTGGTTTACTATATCAAGGACCAATCAAAAACTCCTTTTTTAAAAAATATAGATTGATCTAGTAATTGGTTATATTTTGTTACGTATTCTTCAATATTTTGTGAAAAATTTTTATCCAAGAGAATTTTTGTAGTTTTATCATTAAAAATTTCAGAATATTTTATCGATTTATAGGGATTGTCTTCGCTTAAAACTTCTTTTTCTATCCTCTCAAGTGATTCCCAGAATTTATTTTCTTCTCCTTGATAAAAAACTTTGCTAATTTCCTTTTCTATTTCTTCAATTTTTTTGATTCCACAAAACTCCCTTAGAACTGACAAAAAAGATTCTTTGTTTTCTTTAATTTCGTTATACTCTTCGTCAAACTTCTTTTTTAATTCTTTGTTTACTAATAGTGTTGCAATTCTGTCTGATCGATACTCTTTATCGTATGGTTTTATAACAAAGATTTCTTTTTGTGTTATGTCCAAATTATCTTTTTTTACTGGAGGGCAAAATTTTCCCAAATTTTTTCTTTTTAGAAATTAATCTTGTAAGTTGAGCATCAGAATAACCGGTCATTTCATGGATGTAGTTTTTGATAATATTTTTGTCTTTTTTTCTTAAAGAGAAATATCTAAATTTAGTTAAGGTTGTTTCAACCCATTTATATTTTTCTTTTTGTGAGATCCCATTAAAATCGAAATCAATAGAGGCTTGCAAAAATTTTTTTAATTGTGAAATACTTATAATACGTGAATCATTCATGTTGATTGTCATAGAATCAATTTATGAATTATTCTACGTATTCTAGCAAGTGAGTCCCTTTTGGGGCTCATTTTGCATTAGAATGCAATCTCATTTGGGGCTCATGTTGTATTGTACAAGACTCACGCTTAATAACTTGCACAAAATTTGCTATGATGTTAATAAATATATGTAGATAAAAACGGCGAAAGTAGCTCAGTTGGCTAGAGCGTTTCCTTGCCAAGGAAAAGGTCGCGGGTTCGAATCCCGTCTTTCGCTCAAGTTTAAAGGCTGAACTTCTTATAGAAGTTTTTTCGAGTTCTCAACATAATTAATTTGATTCAGATTTTGCCCTTTCCGGGGCCTTTTTTATTTCATAAAAATTTCATCTTTTTTTTATCTTTTTTTGATTTGAATTTGCTATTTTTTGGGGTTTATGGAAGAGTTTGATTTTTTAAATTTTAATTAAGCAAAGATGAATAAATTTAAAATCGGCCATTTGCGGCGCAAAAGATCGTTTTACAGGCAAATAAGGCTTAAGCATTATGAGATGGGGCAGAGAAAAAACATAACGGCTTTGATTGTTCAAATAAAACGCAAAAAACTTACGGTTTTTTCCAATTCCAAGGAGCTTTTTAAGGTACTTGATAATTAATTTTTATTTATGTCTAATCAAGATTTGAATTTAAGGGTGGTTTTTCATAACAAGTTTAAGCGCAAATATAAACTTTTTGCCAAGGAAAGACCCAATTTAAAACATTTAATCAAAAAAGCGATTTTAGAAATCGCCAATAATTCCGATAATTTAAAATTGTTTAAAAGCAAAGATTCAACAATTGACAAAATTAATGATTTAACCATCCAAAAAATCGATAATAAGTTTATTATTGTTTATAAAAAGCAGGAAAACCTGTTAATGCTTCTTGATTTAAGCTATTATAATAAAATCGACGACCTTAAGTTGTGCGATATTTGTGAAAATTTATTAGATATTGATGAAAATAGCTAAAAATCTTATTTTGAAGCTGATAAAAATTTACCAAAAGACCCTTTCCTTTGACCACGGATATTTGAGAGGTTTTTTCCCTCATGGCGTGTGCCGTTTCAAACCGACCTGCAGTCAGTACTCTTTTGCGGCTATAGAACGGTTCGGGCTTTTGAAAGGCGGCTTTATGACTGTAAAAAGAATTCTTAAATGTCATCCTTGGAGTAAAGGAGGAAATGACGAAGTTCCAAAAAGCTGAAAAAAATTTCCATTTATTGATTGGCACTCCGGGTTGACGAGTGCTAATTTATTTTATAGACTGTAAATATAAAGAATCAATATGAAAAATATTGATTTTTAAAGAAGATTTTGAAAATAAAAATCGTCATGTTAACGAACAGGCAGGAAAAAATATTGGAGAAAGTTATAAGGGAATATACTAAAAACGCCGAACCCATCGGATCGCAATATTTATTAAGCAAGTATGATTTCGCAATTTCAGGAGCAACAATGAGAAGCGAATTGGCCGCACTTGAAAAAATGGGGCTTTTGTATCAGCCTTACACCTCTTCAGGAAGAATCCCGACGGATAAAGGATATCGTTTCTATGTCAACGATCTTATGAAGAGGAGAATGCTTACAAGAAACGAACAAATGAAACTCCATGAAGAACATTTAAAACTAAAAGCTCAAAATAGAAGATTGGCCAGAACAACGGCCAAATTATTAGCTGCTTTTAGTAAAAATCTGGCGATTTCGGGCCTTATAGAGGACGATGAGTATTTTCAGGCCGGAATCAAAAGTCTTTTAAGCCAGCCGGATTTTCATGCCATAGACGAAATTTGTAAAATTGTCGAGGTTCTGGATTATCTGGATGATAATATTGAAAATCTAATTAAAAAAACTCGGGAAGGCCGAACCGAAACTTTAATCGGCAGGGAAAATCCTTTAATGGACAGCGAAGACTGCTCCTTGGTGGTAAGCAGGTGCCGTTTGTCAAACAGAAAAAACGTTTTGATCGCTATTATGGGGCCTAAACGAATGGAATACGCCAAAAATATTTCCTTAATCAACTATGTTTCAAAATTGTTAAAAGAATAAATTTAAAAGTAATTATTTTATGAATAAACAAGATATCAAAATTGGAATAGGCGCTTTGATTTTTTATAACGACAAACTGCTTTTATGCAAAAGCAACGGCAAATGGGGGGACAAGTGGATTATTCCCGGGGGGAAAATGAA
>WJJX01000021.1 GCA_014729445.1 Candidatus Moraniibacteriota bacterium
AATCCAGATCTTTGGTTAAATCCTTTAATTGCAAATCAGGATTTTTCTTATTTTGATTTCGAATAAAATCAAAAAAGCTGCTGATTAAACTTAATAAAATAAAATCTTTTTTAATAATAGACTTTTCTATTAGCTTGGTTTCTCTTAACAGTTCTTCAAAAACTATAATCGCAGGCGCGCTCGCCGATAATTTGTTAAGCCGAATAATTAAATCGAAAAAATTCCTTATTTTTGAAAATTCCTTTATTTCTCCTTTAAGGTTGTCCCCCTGCTGTAAATAAAAATCCAGATAGTTTTCTCTTTGCGAAGCGGCTTTTTGAGTGAAATTAAAAAAATCCCTCGGCTTTATCCCAAAAACAGCAAGGCTCATCGATTGATAAATCCCTTTGGCGTATTTAGGATTGACAATACTTTTTAGAAGTTGATGCAGATTTTTAATTTCGCCTTTATCCAAAATCGAAGTTTGATTTTTGGAATCCAGCGGAATTTTATTTTGGATTAAAAATTCACTTATTGCTTCGATCTCACTATTGGTTCTGGTAATGACGGCAATTTCACTGGGGTCTTTTTTTTGCTTAAGCAGTTCTTTTATTTTGATTAACAGAAAATTTTTTTCGTGTTCTTGATTTTTGAAATTCAAAATTTTTAATTTGCCCTGATTGCCCGCTTCATCGTAAAAGGATTTGGCGACCTTATTAAAATTCAAATCTTTTAGAAAATTATCGACTCTTTCTTGATTTTTTTTAATAAGATAATTGCTTAGATCGACAATTTTCTTTAGGGAGCGATAATTTATATCGATACTGATTATTTTGGAACTAGGGAACTCTTGATTAAAAAAAAGAATGTTTCCTAAGCTGGCGCCTTGAAATCTGTAAATAGATTGGTCCTCATCTCCGACTACAAAAATATTGGGGTTCTTACAGTTGGAGGTTAAAAGTTTGATTACTTGACTTTGAGAAAAGTTGGTGTCCTGATATTCATCGCTTAAAATATATTTATATCTTTCCTGATAACGATTTAGAAAATCCTCATCCTCCTCCATTTTGGCTAAAACCCAGATTATCATATCGTCAAAATCATAATAATTTTTAGATTTCAATTTTTCCTGATAAATCCCATATATTCTTCCAAGCTCTTTTAATTTTTGATAGTTTTTATATTTATCCTGCCAGGCCACTTTGGGACGTTGAGTCCTTGGATTGATCTCTTTCTGCGATTCCAATTCTTGCTTGTATTGCTCCAAAATTCCCTCGAGTTTAGCCGGACTTATCCCCTCTTTTTTCAGATCACCGATCCTTTTTAGAATATCGCTTTTGTATAAATAAGGGGCATTGAAGGGCTTTAAAAACTGAAAATCGTTTTCATCAATAATCTTTTTTAGAAGCTTGGTTTTTTCCAACTCTTCTATTTGAATGGAATCACTGGAATAACCGAAAAGATCCCGATTCTCAAGAATTATATCGTTGCAGAAAGCGTGAAAGGTTTTAATATCTATATCGTAGGCTTTGTCTTTTATAAGGGAAATCAATCTTTGCTGCATTGAATTGGCCGCGCTTTGAGAAAATGTCAGAGCCAAAATCTCCCGAGGCCGGGCTTTTGCGGTCTCAATAATTTTAGCGATGCGGGTAGACAGAACTTGAGTCTTGCCTGTTCCGGGTCCGGCCAGTACCATAACCGGCCCTTCGGTTGTGTCTACCGCTTCCTTTTGTTTTAAATTCAACTTTGCATATATTTCTTTAATCATTGGTTTTTATTTAATGAATGCCTATTACCTTCAATTCTATCCTCAAGTTTTTTCACTCTTTGAGTTAATCTTTGCTGCTCTTTAATCAATTTTCTGTTTTCCACTACCGCTTGCATACTATAGGCAAAATAAATCGAAATCAAAAGTCCGCCCAGATTAATAACTAAAGAAAAAATTCGATAAACTATGCCAAGGATAGCCACCAGCTTAGGATATAATTCCTGTTCCAGCAAGCCAGCTTTTTTGAGCTCGTCTTCCTGTCTGGATTGATCCTGAGCCGTTGTTTCTTCATCCTCCAAGGCCTCATCCTCTTCATCCTCAAATAGACTGGCCGCCCGATCGATCCAGCCTTTGGTTTCCGCTTTGGCGTTTTCCAGCAGCTTTTCAGGTGTTAATTTATCTATAGTTTGATCAATCATTTTTATGGAATTTAAAATACCGGCTTTTTCCAGAGTAAAATCCGCAAGATTCAAAAAAAATGAGGGGAAAAATAAAGTAATCAAAATAAAGATTAGAAACACTGGAAACATTATCGAAGGCAAACTAGAGCTTAATTTAAGAATTTTTGACCTAAAAACAAAAATTAAACACAAGATAAGAATAATAACTAAAAGAAAATAGGTTGCAAAGGTCATTAGTTTTTATTAATGATTATTTTGGTTTAAAAATATTAACTTTATTCCTCAAAATACTTTATTTGAAATATTTGAATTTTGTTAAAAAAATTCAATCTAAATTTACCTCAATTTCATATTAAACAATTTTTAAGAAAAAATAAA
>WJJX01000002.1 GCA_014729445.1 Candidatus Moraniibacteriota bacterium
ACATTGACGTCGAACAAGCCTTAACAAAAAAGATTGATAAAATCAACAAAAGATATGAATGAAAAACCATGAACTACATCGGCAGCAAATCATCCTTACTTCAGTTTTTGGAAGAATCAATCAACAAGGTGGTTGACACGGACTGCACCACTTTTTGCGATTTATTCGCCGGAACCGGCATCGTCGGCCGCTACTTCAAACAAAAAGGCTACAAAATAATAGCCAACGATATTCAATATTACAGCTACGTTCTAAACAGGCACTACATTGGCAATCATAAAGAACTAAACTTCGCCAAGCTAAGCAAAAAAATCCCGGAATTAAACAATGTTAAAATAAACAAAAGAAAAAATTTCGTTTGCGATTATCTTTCGGATCTAAAAGGAGTAAAGGGCTTTATTTATGAAAATTATTGTCTTGGCGGGACTAAAGACAGGAAAGAACCAAGACAGTATTTTTCCGATGAAAACGGAATGCGCTGCGATGCCATCCGTCAAAAAATCGAAAACTGGAAAAGGCAAAAGCTGATTTTAGACGACGAATATTATTTTTTAATTACGAGCTTGGTCGAATCTATCGACAAATACGCCAACACGGCTTCCGTTTATGGCGCTTTTTTAAAAAAACTCAAAAAAACCGCCCAAAAAAACTTGGTTTTGGAACCCGCCTCATTAATTATAAACAGCCAAAGCCACAAAGTCTTCAATGAAGACATAAACGAGCTAACCCAAAAAGTAAAAGGCGACATCTTGTATCTGGATCCTCCGTACAATCACCGCCAATACGCCACCAACTATCACCTCCTAGAAACAATCGCCAAATACGACAACCCCAAAATTCACGGCAAAACCGGTCTAAGAGATTACAACGATCAAAAATCCCTTTATTGCTCAAGATCAAAAGTTAAAACCGCTTTTAAAGATTTAATTTTAAAAGCCAGAGCCAAATATATTTTTTTAAGCTATAATAATGAAGGGCTGATGACCTTGGAGGATATTAAAGAAATAATGCGTTTACGCGGCCAATACGGATATTTTACAAAAAAATACCATCGATTCAAGGCCGACAAGACAAAAAACAGAAACTACAAAGCCAATAAAACGGTTGAATATCTTCATTATGTCAAACTGTCCAAAAACAGGAATTTAGTTTAGGAACCGGCGCGGCACGCGGGCTCCTAAACTAAATTCTTGAGTTCCCGGACAGCCTGATTTGAATAAATAAAAACTTCTACTATAATTAAAAAATATTGAAGCCATATTAAGTTTTTAATAAGACCTAAATGATTATCCCCGCGGCGCAAGGATAATCTGAAAACTTTATCACAATTTTAAGACTAAAATTAAATCTTAAACTATTGTTCGATAAAGTATTTAAAGGCTAAAATTAATATGAATTAATTAAAACTTAAAACAGCCAAATAAAAATACCTAAAAAACACGAATGAGCAATCTCTCTCTTTTCAAGGATGAGTCAATAGATCCGGTGTTTTTTTCCAAAATAAACGAAAAATTCATCCAAAACATCAAAAAATACAGCCTTAAATATCTTGAAAACTCCTCAAATTATATTTTGTTATTGGACAAAATTATCGACGAAGTCGCAAAAGACATGGATGAAAAAAAGAAGCAACGCCTGATCGCTCAAGCAGGCTCTTTTTTGGGCGAATCTTTGAAAAGCTCCGATTTCGGGGAATGGATTTTTTCCTCCAAATTAAAATGCTGGGTTATTGAATTGCCGGATAAAAAGAAAAGACGATTCGAGGTCAATGTTTTTTCGATCGTCCAAAAAAGAATAGAAAACGGCATCATATCTTCAATTGGAATCTGGTACCGTAATCTGCAGAGAGAAATTTTTTATGGAGTGGGCGAAATTCCCTCCGGCAGAATTTTAAAAGACAAATTCAAGGAAAATCCGATCGCTTATTACGATAATTTTTTCTATAATCAAGGCTTTTATCCTATTTCAAACACTACTTTGGACATAATTTTAGATCGATACCAGAAAAAAAACGAGCTTAAATTTCTTGAGGAATGGGAAAACCTCGAAGTGGGAAATAAAAATTTGTATCAATTCATCAAGAAATACTTGGCTGACAAAAATCTGAAAGACGCAAAAGTGGTTTATTTTATCACAATTTTTATGCTAATTTACAAAATGCTGGAATATGAAAGTGAAATGTACAGCTACAAACTCTTCAGCCTTCCCGAAGTCAGGGAAAAAACGATCAACGAAACAGCCATCAAAGTCAACAGCGAGGAGGAAATAAAAAGCATTAAAGACAAGATAAAGATTGAAAACCCCGATTTATTTAAGTTTTTCGAAACATTAACCGAAGTTGTCGTCTCCGACGATAAAGCAAAAGAGAACAGTTGGATTATTTTTTTCTCTTTGGCTTTTTTCTACGAAATATTTGATGTCGAATTTAAAAAAGCCAAAATTCAAAAAAACATTTAATTTAAGTTGGTCGGGCTGGCGGGACTTGAACCCGCGACCTCACGCACCCCATGCGTACGCGCTAGCCAACTGCGCCACAGCCCGTAAAATTTAGATGTTTTTTAAAATTACTTTATGTTCTTTTAATGATTATTCTTATATAGTTTAAAGGTAAAAATCTAATCTGGAAATCCGCGCTAAACGGTGGTTCCAAGTCAGAATCCAGCCGTTATCGTCCAGGGAAAAATATTCATCTTTTAATAATTTAATATTATACTGAGATAAGTCAAATTAATTTTTAATTCAAATAATGTATAGCCTAGTTTTAGACATCGAAACCTTTGGAGAAAACTACGACAAAATGGATAAAAAAACTAAAGAAGCGCTGACGTATTGGATTGAAAGGGAATCCTTGAGCGAAACCGAATATAAAAAAAATATCGATAAGGTTAAAGATCGTCTGGCCTTGTCTCCCTATACCGGCAAAATTGTCTCAATCGCTTTATTAAACCCTGAAACTTCAAGAGGGGCCGTTTATTTCCAGGCTCCCAAAATAAAGATCAAGCCCTATGAAAAGAAGGGGGTGAAATTCATTTGCGGAACCGAAAAAGAGCTTCTTGAAAATTTTTGGCAGACAGCCGAAAAATATAACGAATTCGTGACCTTTAACGGTCAGGGTTTTGATATTCCCTATTTAATAATTAGATCGGCTGTAAACAAGGTAAAACCCTCCAAAAATCTAATGAGCAACCGGTACTACAGAAGTCAGGATCCTAAAGCCAAACATGTTGATTTAATGGATCAGTTGACTTTTTACGGAGCAGTTTATTCAAGACCCAATTTGCACCTTGTCTGCCGTGCTTTTGGCGTTAAAAGTCCTAAAGAAGAGGATATTTCCGGTCAAGATGTGGCTAAATTATTCAAATTAGGTCAATATAAAAAAATAGCGGAGTATAACCTAAGGGATGTGATTGCAACCGCCGAATTGTACAAAAGGTGGAAAGAATTCATCAAATTCGAATATTAAAACAGAAACTCAAAAAGAGGCTTAAAAACAAAAATTTATGATAATATTAGGTATAGATCCGGGATTCGCCCGAATCGGCTACGGAGTTTTAAAAAAACACAAAGGGCATAAGCTTGAAGTACTGGAATACGGGAGTATTGTTACTTATCCTAAAATCCCTTTTGCGGACAGATTAGTTCAAATCAGCGGGGATATTCAAGAGCTTATTCAAAAATATCAACCCGACCATTATGCGATTGAGGATTTATATTATTTTAAAAACAAAAAAACGATTATCAGTGTGGGGGCCGCCAGAGGAGTATTGCTGCTTATGCCGAGACAACACAAAGTGCCGGTTTTTGAATACACTCCGCTTCAAGTCAAACAAGCGGTAACCGGCTATGGAAAAGCTGAAAAAAGCCAGGTTATGGCTATGGTAAAAAGTATTTTAAATATTCATTCCGGAATAAAACTCGACGACACCTCGGATGCTTTGGCGGTTTGCATCTGCCATGCAAGCACTGTTAATCATAATAAGCTGCTAAGAAACATCTAGAAAAGCTTGAAAAAAAGCTCAAAAGGTGTATTCTATAAGCGTTTAATCTAAAAAAAACTTATGGAAAATCTCACCGGCAACGACTTAATTCAATTCGTCATCGATCAAAAAGTCCCAGTTGAAACTGTTGAACTTATTCTGATTTTTCCGATTATCGCGACCGTCATCGTTATTGCAAGACAGGTTATGGGCATTAAAGCCTTTGGAATTTACACCCCCTCTCTGGTGGCCCTGGCCTTTATCTCAACCGGACTTAAGTACGGCATTTTTCTGTTTTTAATGATTTTGATTACCGGAACGGCAACCAGGCTGATTGTTAGAAGGTTTAGATTGCTTTATTTGCCAAGAGTGGCGATTATGCTAACGGTTGTATCGATTACCATCCTGTTGATGTTGATAATAGGTGGATATTTCAAGATGACCGGTTTCGCCTCAGTTTCCATCTTCCCAATCCTTATCCTCATCACCATAATGGAAAAATTCATCTCCGTGCAGGTGGAAAAAGGCTTCAAAACCGCCTTTTATTTATCCTTTTTAACCCTTGTACTGTCGATAATTTCCTACTACATCGCCAATTTTCAAGCATTAAGAGACTTAATGACAAGTCACCCCTGGCTTATTTTCATTGTTATTTTGTTTAATATATTACTGGGTAAATGGACGGGCCTTAGGGTTTCCGAATATTACCGCTTCAGAGAAGTCATTAAAAGAAACAATTAAACTTACTGGTCTAAACTTAATACCTTATGTACATACTTGAATATCTTAAAAGAAGTAGAGGAATCCTGGGGATGAATTCCCGAAATCTTGAATATATAAGACCTTACAATAAAGTAGGCGCTAAAAAAATCGCCGACAACAAAATTTTAAGCAAAAAAATTCTCGAGAAAAACAAAATTGGGGTCTCAAAACTCATAAGTGTCATTAAAAACTACGATGATGCAAAAAATTTCGACTGGGATTCTCTGCCGAATTCTTTTGTCCTTAAACCCAATCGAGGCTTAGGCGGCGAGGGAATTATGGTCATCTACGGCCGAAAGAAAAACGGCAATTGGGTTAAAGCCAATCGGGAGGAGGTTACGGGGGAAGATTTGAAAAATCACGTGCTTAACATTCTTGAAGGCAGCTATTCTTTGGCCGGAGTAGTTGATCACGCTTTTTTTGAAGAAAGAGTTAAAATCCTAAAGCTTTTTAAACCATACAGCTTTAGAGGCATCCCTGACATTCGAATCATAGTTTTTAATAGTGTTCCCGTAATGGCAATGCTTCGTCTTCCAACTAAGCAATCGGGAGGAAGGGCCAATATTCACTTGGGCGGTGTTTGTATTGGCATCGACATGAATACCGGAGTAACCACCACCGCTATTACCAAAAATCTAACCACTCAGCAGGAATATCTAATCGACTACCTCGAAGGCACCAGACACACCCTGTCGGGAATTAAAATCCCTTTTTGGAATGAAATCTTGAAAATGTCCATTAAAGCTCAACAAATAACTAAAATCGGTTTTTTGGGAATTGATATTATGATTGACAGAGATCAGGGCCCCGTAGTGGCAGAGCTTAACTGCCGTTCAGGTTTGGCTATTCAAATAGCCAATCTAGCGCCCTTAAAAACAAGACTTAAGAAAGTGGAAGGTCTAAAAGTGAAAAGTGCTCAAAAAGGAATAAGACTTGGCCGCGATCTGTTTGGAGGAGAAATTGAAGAGGATGTCGAAGATATCACCGGAAAAAAAATTCTGGCAATTTTCGAGAGTGTAATATTAAGAAATCCCAAAAAGAAAATAGAACGAGCCACCAAAGCCAAAATCGACACCGGCGCGTTTTCGACTTCTATCTCCACCAGTTTGGCTGTAAGTTTAGGTTATGAAGAGATTGTAGAGAAATTTGAGAAATTTATCCAAGAAAAAATTACAGATATCACGCCCAGAGAAGCCGAACAAAAAGCTCGGGAGATGGAAGCTGAATATATGGAAGAGTTTGAAGATTTAGCTGGAATAACTCATGTTGTTTCCTCTCATGGTATTTCAATTAGACCCAAGATCAAAATAACCATCGAAATTGCTGGCAAAAAGATCGAGACAAGTGCCAATATCACAAAAAGGAAAGATTTAAAATGTAAGGTAATAATCGGCCGAAAAGATATAAAAAAAGATTTCATCGTCGATCCAAGTAAAATCACTAAAAACAATTTATAAACGGGAAAGACTTACCAGCCTTCCCTTAAAAATTATTTTTTCTAAAGAAAAAGTTCATAATAAAATAAAAAAAAGCGGGGACAGTTAAGCCCCGTTTTTATTATTTATAGGGATAATGTCACCCGCTCAAGCTCGTTACAAAAGGGAAAATTCCAACCTGTCTGCCGGATGACGGGCAAAACTTCATTTTAAACCAAATAAAGTCTCTTCAGGTATACTTCTATAACGAGTTTTGGAGCAAAGCTCCAAATCTTCTACCATTGTACCAAAATTTATATAGTTGATTTGATTTTTTTGTTTTAGGTCTCTATTTTTGTTTTTGTTTTTGAATCAACTTATATAAATATTTGCGTACTTTAGCAGAAGACAATCAATCACAAAGATGCTTCTTATAGGGGGAAAAAACAACTTGTGATTGATTGTCAGGTGCCAATTCAAAAATTATACCATAGCCTAGAGAAGCCAACAAGAGAGACTCCTAAATCTTTGAACAGGGGCAGGAAATTAATTTGCCACAAGCAGAATAATTTGATAAATTACAAAGCTAAAAATTCATTATGAAAATTAATCGTCTGAATAATTTTTTATTAAAGCTTATTTTTTTACTCTTGCCTTTTCAATATAGGTTTTTTTTTCATACAGATTACTCAAATTATAAAAATCATGTTATAGAGTATAATTTACTCTTCTTTTCCAGCATTGAATTATTAATAATCCTTTTAATCCTTTTTAATTCCAGCATTTTATTTCAATTTTTAGCTAGAAAAATTAAGAATCGCAAGTTTTTAGTTTTGATATTCAGTTTTTTGTTAATTTTAAATATTTTTTTTGCAGAAAGCTCTCTATTAGCCGTTCACAAATATCTTCATTTATCGATTTGGGTTTTGTTTTTCTGTTTATCAAAGTTTCTTATCAAAAATCCCGTCAAGCTGATCGTTTTTCTAAAATATACTTTTTTCAGCGCCTGTGTAGCTTCAATAACAGCTCTTCTTCAGTTTGCTTTTCAATCATCAATCGGCTTGAAGTATTTGGGGGAGAGTCTTATCGCCCCGGATATTTTAGGGGTGGCTAAAATTGCTTTTAACAACCAAAAAATTATACGCGGTTATGGCACTTTTCCTCACCCGAATATTTTAGGAGCTTTTCTTTTAATAATGGTTTTTTCAAGCACACTTTATTTAAAATATTTAAAGGAAAATACTTTGTTGTTGTTCGGAAGCTATAAATATCGAACTAAAAGTATAATCAAAAGATGTAAAAATTTTATTCGCCACCGGAAAACCGCCTTTCGATTGCCCCGTGAAAATATTTACAATAACCACAATAAAAAAATTGAAATCTTAATATTTAAAATTATCCAAATTATTTTAATTTTAGGGATATTTGTTACCTTTTCCAGGATAAGTATTTTGGCCTTGTTTTTACTCGCCTTAAGTTCATTGATTTTTCTAAAGAGCAGATACTTATTCTTAATTTGCCTGATTATTTCAGCTATTTTTTTTGTTTCCTTCAAAGAGCTTGCTCTTTCGAGAATCGGGGAAGAAAATTCAATTAATAATGATCTGGTTCAAAATGTTTCTTATAGGAATTTATATTCGGCAATGGCTCGAAGAACTATAGCTGAAAATTTTTATTTCGGGGTGGGAGCCGGCAATTATATTTTATATCAGATGGAAAACAATATTTCTCAAGCTCTCCCTTGGGAAATTCAGCCCGTACATAACACTTTATTATATTTAATTGCCGAGATGGGGATTTTATTGGCTGGTTTTTTAATTTATTTTTTAATTTATGCCTTAATTAAAAATTTTAATCAAAACAAACTTTATCTCAAATATTATTATGTCTTTATTCTGATTTTACTTATACCTTTTAGTTTTGATCATTATTTTTATTCCTTTCCTCAGGGCTTTGCCTTAATTTATTTGCTTTTGATTCAATTTTATTTTTATAAAAAAATCTAAATTTTTTAGAAACAAGCCAATAGATTGAAAATAAGGGCATTTTGAGTTTAGTGTGAAACGATCTATTATAGCAAATAAAGATGAAATTTTTCTAAAATTTTTCTAAAATCTTTTTAAAATAAGCCGCACATATTTGCTTTGAAAAACATAAAAACGCGATTAATCGCGTTTTATGTTTTTTGTTGGATTGTGCCCAGGGCGAGACTCGAACTCGCATGGAGTATTGCTCCAAGGGATTTTAAGTCCCTCGTGTCTACCAATTCCACCACCTGGGCTTATGCTGAATTTTTTTGGATTATTTCTGCGACGCTAAGATAACCTCTGGTTTTTGTTGAAAACTCAATATGGCTTTTTCAATAAACAATAATATATCTTAAAATCAGAATAAATCAAGCTTTTTAATACCAAAAAAATAATTGCGGAGGCCAGAGGGGGATTCGAACCCCCGTAAAAAGGTTTTGCAGACCTTCCCCTATCCGCTCGGGCATCTGGCCTTTCAAAATAAAAGCTTAACTTTTCCATTCATTAATGTCTATAGTTATAGGTTCCAGTTTATACTTGGTCTGAAATTCAATAATTCTTTTTTTGACATCTTTAGCCTTTTTATTCAAATCATCTATAAGTGCCAGTGAATTATTAATTTGAGCCACAATTTGCTCATTGTAGTTAAAGAAGATTTGATAAAAATTTTCCATATTACTGATATCCTCGAATTCTTTAAGCAGTTTTTCATGATTTTGCTTTTGATTCTCTGGAGGATTAATGTTTTTCAAAAGTTCATAAGTTTCTTCGTAAACCTGAATAAACTCCTCATCCTCGCTAAAAACAATCTCCTTATCTTTTGAATCTTGTGTTTCTGGAGAATTTTCTGAATCTTGCTTGCTCAAGTTGGCTATTTTTTCGTTATAGGTAAAAACTGTATAATTTAAAGCGTTTATATATTCCTTTTGATCGGCATAATCGGTATAAGTGGTAATGACATCTTCATAATAAGTTTTAGTTTCAATAATAAGCTGCCGGAGCTTATCGTCTTTATTGTCCTCTCTTGCCTCCAGCCATTCGAGATTGGAGGTGCTTTCTTCAATTACATCCTCCATTAAATCTATCTGTTCGCTGGTTGCCTCGAGTAAACCGGAATGAGTTTCGTTTTCAAGCATTACAATATCGTCTCCTATACTGTGGACTTTGTTTTGCATTTCAATAATATTGGAAAATTCTTCAGCTATATTTCCGACCAAAGTTTTTTTAAATCCGTTTTTATAAGTTGTAAAAATGATAAAGAAAAGAATGAAGATACTTAAGATAAAAACCGCGGAAAGAACCGATAGGTATTTATTCACTATTTTCTTTTTAAGCTTTTTATTCATAGTAAAAAATAGTTAATCATTGAAATATTTTATTATTATGGTAATAATACTTATGAATTAAGTCAATTGGCTTTGCACTTTATTAATTCCAATTAAATATTTATTTTAAACTTATGATCAATAAAGATCAAGTAGTTAGTGTGGCTCGATTAAGCAAACTCAAGATTCAAGAAAATGAACTTGAAAAATATACCGAAGAGATTTCCAGTATAGTCGGATTTTTTAATATTTTAAACGATGTGGATACAAAAGGAGTAAAACCGCTTATTAATTCGGTCGAAACAGAGGATGTCATTTTTGAGGATAAAAGTCGGAAATTCGACAATCAAAATCAAATTATTGAAAATTTTTCCGAATCAAAAGAACGTTATCTAAAAACTAAACCTATCTTAAGCTAAATTTATGACTATAAAAGAATTATTAAGTAAATACCGCAAAAAGGAGTTAGGCTGTCAAGAATATATAAAAGAATGTCTTTTAAAGATAAATAAATTTGAAGGTTCAAAATACGGTATCAACTCGGTGATTACTTTAAACGACAAAGAATCTCTTAAAAAGGCTGATTTGGTGGATAAAAAAATAAAAAAGGGCGGGACTTTGGGAAAATTGGAAGGAGTTCCGATTGCCGTTAAAGACGTAATTTGCACTAAAGGTATTAGAAGTACCGGCGCTTCTAAAATTTTAGATAATTATATCCCGCCTTATGACGCTACCTGTGTCAAAAGGCTCAAAAAAGAAGGCGCTATAATAATCGCCAAAACTAACTGCGATGAATTTGCCCATGGAGCCAGCGGAGAAAATTCGGCTTATGGTCCGACTAAAAATCCCTACGATCTGGAAAGAGTCCCCGGCGGCAGCTCCTCAGGGCCGGCGGCTATAGTGGCTTACGGAGGAGCAGTGGCGGCGATCGGCACCGACACCGGCGGATCCATCAGATGTCCGGCCTCCTTTTGCGGTTTAACCGGGCTTAAACCGACTTATGGTCGGGCCTCAAGATACGGACTTATGTCTATGTGTTCTTCAACCGACACCGTTTCTCCAATTGCAAATTCAAGCGAGGATGTAGCCTTGATTTTGTCTGTAATTTGCGGGAAAGACGGTAAGGACTCAACGGTAAGCGGTTTTGAAGGCAAGGACTTTACGCGGGATTTTTTAAAAAGATTACGGGGAATAAAAGTAGCCTATGTAAAGGAGACAATGGAAAAGGGATTAGATCCTAAAATTAAAAATTTATTTATCGAAAGTTTAAAAAAACTGGAGAAAGCCGGAGCCAAAATTGATGAAATATCTTTACCTCTATCGACGGAAAAAGCGGTAGCGGTTTATTACATTATTACTCCCAGTGAAATCAGTTCGAATTTAGCCAAATATGATGGAATAAAGTACGGAATGAACGATAATGAGGCTCAAGATCTTGATAAAGTATATAATTTAAGCAGAAATAAATTTATTGGCAGCGAAAGCAAGAGAAGGATAATACTTGGAACTTTCGCTTTAAGTTCCGGATATTATGACGAATATTACAATAAAGCCCAAAAAGTAAGAAGACTTATGAAAGAGGAAGCGGCTGACGCCTTTGAAAGATTCGATATTTTAGCCACGCCGGCAATGCCGATGAAACCTTTTAAGCTTGGAGAGAAAAGTGATCCTTTGTCAATGTATCTTACCGACGTTAATCTTTCATATGCCAGTTTGACCAATATTTGCGCGGTTAGCGTTAATTGCGGCTGGATCGATAACGATAACCGGGAAGCAGTAAGTATTATAAAAAATAGTAAAAACAAATTACCGGTTGGAATTCAATTTATGGCAAAATGGTGGGATGAAGAGACTTTGCTTAGGACATCTTATAATTTTGAAAAAATACTGTAAAATAAAAAATATAAAATTCAGATTAAGTTTCTTAATGGAATTTGAGAATGAATATTTTCTGATTGGAATTGAGCGAGAGGCTGTTGCTCCTAAATTTTTAATTTTTGCCAAGTCTAAAGTAAACTTAAATCTGAAATGGTAAGATATAAAAATTAAACTACTAAATGCTGGTTACAATTTTATTTTTAATGCTAATCCTAAATTTGGGTTCTGTAGTTTCGAATGATAATGAATTA
Organism: Candidatus Moraniibacteriota bacterium; assembly: GCA_014729445.1. GTDB lineage: Bacteria > Patescibacteriota > Minisyncoccia > CAIUEV01 > JAHKAQ01 > WJJX01. The sequence continues at coordinate 11,636 of WJJX01000002.1, forward strand.
GGCGGCGGGCCGATAGACAAAATGAAAATTTTTCAAAAACAGGAAGACAAAAAACTGGTTTTTGATCCGTATATATTAGAGAAGTTTGAAAATTCGCCCAAATTAAAAGAAAATTGTGAAGCCAAACCGCCGATTGTCTACTCGCATATAGGGATAGTGATTGACTCAAAAACCGGGAAAATTTTATTCGCCAAGAATGAAAATAAAAAGGTGCCTATCGCCAGCATAACAAAAGTTATGACCGCTCTGGTGGTTTATGAAAACATAGATGATTGGAGTGAAAATATAAAGGTAAGTAAAAAAGCGGCTTTTGCCGGAGGAGCAGGTGTGAATTTAAAGTGGGGCGAAGTGATGAGCGCCAACAATTTATTTAAAGCAATGCTTATGAACTCGGATAATAGCGCTGCCATTGCTTTTGCGGAGCATATTTCCGGCGGCACAGAGGAGTTTGCCGAACTTATGAATGAAAAAGCGGAAGAATTGGGGGCTAAAAATACTTTTTTTGTCGAACCTTCGGGGCTGGAAGACGAGAAAGCCTATTCAACCGCTTATGACACGGCAATGATCTCCAGGGAAGCTTTAAAATACAAGAAAATTACCGAGTTTATGAGAATTGCTGGTCCTATTGAAATCGCATCCGCCGATGGATTATTAGTCCATCGAGTCGGCAATACCAACTTATATTTAAGAGATGAAGCTTATTTAAGTCTTGCCCCAAGAGTCATCGGAGGCAAAACCGGCTTTACTTATAATGCTGGATATTGTTTAATGATAGGTTTGAGGGATATAACCGGGGAAAAAGAGGCTATTGGAGTAATTTTAAACAGCGATAAAAGCGGCAGATGGTACGATATGGAAGAGATGATCCGCTGGAGCTTCACTAATTATAATTGGTAAAATTATGGAATTCGCCAAGATTTTAACAGTGCCTTTATATGTCGATTTGGTCAAGGTTTTTTCCCTGGGGCTTATCGCTTTTATATTTGCAATGCTTTGGACGCCTTTATTGGCTAATTTTCTCTACAAGCATTTTAAAACCAAAACTAAAAGAAAAACCGTTACCGGTCAAAAAGCGCCGATTACCAAATCCGTTACCGAAGGCAAAGAAGGCACTCCTTTGATGGGAGGACTTTTGGTTTGGCTTACGGCTTTGGTTTTAGCTCTTTCGATTTCCGCTTTGGCTTTTTTATTTCCTCATAGCTTTTTCGTAAAATTAAATTTTTTTTCCAGAAGTCAGACTTGGCTTCCGCTTTTTGCTTTGGTAACAACAGGAGTAATCGGATTCTTTGACGATTATTTTTCCTCCAAAGGTATGGGTGGAAATAAAGGCGGCGGAGTCAAATTTTCTCACCGGCTGCTTTGGCTTTTTATCATTGCTTTAATTGGAGGCTTGTGGTTCTATTTTAAATTAGGCTATCATAGTATTCATGTTCCCGCTTTTGGTGACATCCAAGTCGGCTGGTTTTATGTTTTTTACTTCATTTTTATTATTATCGCCACCGCGGTCTCTTCAAATGAAACGGACGGTTTAGACGGTTTAAACGGAGGAGTTTTGTTCTTCGCGTTTGCCTCTTTCGGTTGTATTTCTTTTTTCCAGGAAAGAATAGACTTAGCGGCCTTATGCGCCGTTTTAGCCGGCGGATTATTAGCCTTCTTATGGTTTAATATTTATCCAGCCAGATTTTTTATGGGTGATACGGGTGCCTTTTCTTTAGGAACAACCCTTGGAGTAATCAGTCTTTTAACAAATTCGTCCCTTATACTTCCTTTAATAGTTTTTATTTATTTGGTCGAATCGCTTTCCGTGATCATCCAGTTATTATCTAAAAAATTCAGAAAAGGCAAAAAAGTATTTCTAGCCGCTCCGATTCATTATCATTTTAGAGCCATGGGATGGCCGGAATCCAAAGTGGTAATGAGATTTTGGATTATCTCGATCGTTATGTGCATCATCGGAGTCGTTGCCGCCTTCTTCGGCAGCGGAAATTAAGCTTGCAAAATGGAATTAAAAGCAATCATCAAAATCATTAAAAAAAACTTAAAACTGATTCTTATTTTTACTTTAGGTTTGAGTTTGATTGTTGTTTTCGCCAACAACTTAATTAAAACCACCTATAAAGCCACCTTTTCTTTAAACGTTGTTCAAGAAGGAGTCGACAAAACGCAGGATTATAAATTCGACAACTATTACGCTTTAAAATCAATCGACGATTTAACCGAATCGCTGGAAAAATGGTTTGATAATCCCGATCTTACCATAGAAATTCTGAATCAATCCGAAATTTTAGATCAAAACAAAGCCGAAATAAAAAATGCCAGAAAATTTTTCAAAGCCCGAAAGACCGCGCCTAATTATATAGAAGTAAGCTTTAAATTCCAAAACCGAGAGAAAATCGTTGAGATTAGCGAAAATTTAGTTTCAATAATCAACCAAAAACTTGGCAGCCAAAAAAAGCAAAAAGAGGTCTGGTACTCGATTCAAAGCAGTAAGCCGTACGTAGAAGAAGCTAGAATCGGCAATCTAAAACTGGGGGCCCTTTCCATTTTGACCAATTTCATTATCATCATAATGATATTAATAACCAGAGATTATCTAAAGTCAGATGAAAATAGGAGTTGATGCCAGATTATTCTTTGAAAGACATTTATCCGGAGTGAAAATTTATTCCTTCAATCTTTTGTATAACACTTTTAAAAAAGACCGAGGCAATACTTATATTTTGTTTTATAACTCCTTTAATAAAAAAACGCCTGTCTTAATTAAAAAATTTCTAGAATTTGAAAATGTACGGCTAAAACGGCTTTATTGGCCGAACAAACTGCTCAACCTGTCAATACTTCTGTTTAATCGGCCGCGTTTGGATAAAATTTTAAAAGTGAAAACCTTTTACTTCCCCAACATTACCTTTATCGCTTTAAGCAAAGACTGTCGGTATTTTTTAACGATCCACGATGCCTCTTTCATTCTTTTTCCGGAATTTTTAAATTTTAAAAGAAAGCTGTGGCATTTTTTAGTCAATCCAAGAAGATTGGCCCAAAATGCTAATAAAATAATCACAGTTTCTAAATCCAGCCGAGACGATATTTTAAAATATTTTTTAAAAAACAAAAGTCAACCTAAAATTAAGGTAATTAAGCCGGGGATCAATCATTTAGAAATCAGTCAATCCGATGAAAAATTCGTTTTACCTCAAAAACCTTATATCTTAATTCTTTCCACCCTTGAACCGCGAAAAAATATTAATTCCACTATTATCGCCTATAGTTATTTGATTTATAGGCAAAAGATTGACCATAACCTGGTGATAGCCGGAGAAGAAGGCTGGCTTACTCAAGAAACCAAAAATTTAATTAAAATTCAAATTGCCAAAAACAAACGCTTAAAAGATAAAATCATCTTCCTTAAAGTAAAAAGCGAAAAAAATAAGGAAAAACTAGTAAGGTCGGCGGCTTTATTAGTTTTCCCTTCCTTCTATGAAGGATTCGGTTTCCCTCCGCTGGAGGCCCTAAAAAACCGGACACCGGTTATAGTTTCAAATACCAGTTCACTTGCCGAAAACTGTTCAAAAAAAACCCTGATAATTAATCCCCAAAACCGCTACGAATTAATTCAAGCCATCCAGCTATCGCTAAAAACCGACATTCAAATGCTAATCCAAGAAAAAAACCGCCAAACAAATTACGAAAAAGAATACAACTGGCAAATCAGCGCAAACCAGCTAATAGCTCATTTAAATCAAAATTAAAACAATCCGCCCCCTTTTTTGACTAAACATTTTTAACCTTATACTATAACTTAAAAGATGAATTCATGTTGAATTTTTTAATAAAAGGGAGAGATTATCCTCGCGCCGCAGGCAAACTATATCAAAAAAAATAATTCAATTAAAAAAATATTATTTTAAAATAAAAAAACCAATGAAAAACTTAATCATCTACAGATCAGTCTACGGCTCGACCAAAGAGTACGCTCAATGGATCGCCGATGCAATCGGAGCCGACATTTTCAGTCTAGAAGAGGCTGAAAATGTTGATTTAAACAATTATGAAAACATAGTTCTAGGCTGCGGCGTTTATGCCGGAAAGATTAAAATCAAAAAATGGATTGTTTCCAATTGGGACAAGTTGAAATCAAAAAACAAGGTCGTTCTCTTTACCACCTCCGGCAGCCCGGCAGAAGAAATTAAAAAAGAAAAGATGATCGAAAGAAATCTGCCTAAAGAGATTCTGGCTAAAATCAGATATTTTCCGTTAGGTGGTAGGATGGTCATAGAAGATTTAAATTTTTTCCATAAATTAATCATCAAATTGCTTGCAAAGATGACCAAAGATCCGGGACTCAAAAAAAGAAGCGTTAAAGGTTTTAACTTTATGGACAAAAAAAACATAGATCCGATTTTGGATTATTTAAAAGCATAGAAAGATCAGCCATCTACAGTCTATCAATAATAATAAAGTCTAGCCTTATCATCCCTCATAACCCTCAAAACAAAAGTTATAGCCGGGAGACTTTAGTCCCCGGCTATAGCGGATTACAAAAGTTTTTTGATAAAAATAAGATTTTATGCAAAGATTCAAATAAGCTCGGATTTAACCATTCAAAAATGAACCAAAAAACTCAAATTCTAATGATTCACGGCGGCATGACCTTTAAAAACAAAAAAGATTATCTGAATTACTTAAAAACTAGAGAAATTTCTATTGAGGAGAGGATTTCTTGGTCAGGTGAATTTTTCAAAAAAAGCTTAGGCCAAAAATTTGAAATCATCAAGCCCGACATGCCCCTAGGTGAAAACGCCAGATACCTAGATTGGAAAATTCACTTTGAAAGGCATTTTCCCTTTTTAAGAAACAACATTATTTTGATCGGCAAATCCCTGGGCGGAACTTTTCTTGCTAAATATCTATCCGAAAAAAAATTCCCCAAAAAGATCCTTTCGACCTATTTAATTTGCCCGCCTTATGACAACACTTTACCCGGAGAAGATTTAGTCGGCGGTTTTAAACTAAAGGCCGATTTATCTCTGCTTGAAAAAAACTCCAAGAATCTTTATTTAATGTTTTCCAAAGACGATGATGTTGTGCCTTTAACTCATGCCGAAAGATTCAAGAAGAAACTAAAAAAAGCCAAAATAATAATTTATCAAAACAAAAACGGACACTTCCAAATATCCGAATTCCCCGAAATCGTCTCAATGATCAAGGCGGATGTTAACAATAAGGCAAAGAAAAAAATTTAAAATATGCTAAATTTAAAAAAAGTAATCCGAACTTTAAAGAGCAAGCTGAATAGTTGTGAAAAGCCTAATTTTTAAAAGTAAAAAGATGAAAAAAATATTAATACTGCTCCTGCTTACCTTGACGGTAGTTAGCTGTAAGGACAAACCGGGCAAGGAGCCCCAACAAAAAAATACAGGCAATCTCACTAGTCCACCTCAAGACTGTCTAGGAAAATATCCTATTCTTGAGAACAAAGCAGAGCCCATTATCTTAAAAAAGTACTGTGAATATAAAGATGGTGAAATAGAAAATAAAAAACTCAGCTTGTTGATTATTACCAATGAAGAGTTTGGTCAAAAAATAGAAAGGAAACTTATGAATATAGGCGGTAAATCCAACGGAGGTATTGGCAAAAGTCTCTACGGCAGTATCGATATTGCGAATTTGGAAAAATTAGCCCAAGAAGATTGGTGTGTAAAAATCATTATTAGTCCTAATGCAGTAAGGAGTTCCGATGACTAGAACTTGAAACGTTTATTCTCTTCACCCCCTTCAAATTTACCTAAATTTAAGCTAATATAAAGT
>WJJX01000022.1 GCA_014729445.1 Candidatus Moraniibacteriota bacterium
GGATTAGCCATTAATCCTCTCATTCCCATTAACTGAACCAAAACCGCCATAGTCCCTCTGGCTCCGGAATTAACCATTGTATAAACCGGACCTTCTTTATCAATCCCCTCTTCCACAATTTCCGCAATTTTATCCCTACAACCGTTCCAAATAGAAATCACCTGCGATTTTCTTTCTTCCTCGGTCAAAAGTCCCATATTATATTGATCGTCGACATCTTTAATTTTTAATTCCGATTCTTCGATAATTTTCTTATTTTTCTTTGGAACAATTAAATCGTGCATTCCCCAAGAAATTCCCGATTTGCTGGCATATTCAAAACCAAGATCTTTTAATCTATCCACAATTTTTGCCACTTCCGCCATTCCGGAAAATTTAAAAACCTTGGCAATAATATTTTTCAAACCTTTTTTATTCAATCTTTCATTAATAAAATCGATTTCTTTTGGCAAAACTTCGTTAACCAAAATTCTCCCCACACAAGTCTCTATTACTTCTCCTTGATCGTTTCCGACTTTTATTTTTTCTCTAATCGTCAATTTACCCATCTGATAAAGCAGTTTGGCCTCGTCAAAAGAGGAAATAATTTTAACTTTTTCGCCTTTCTTTATTTCCTGCATATCGGTAATATAATAAATTCCAAGCACTATATCCAATGTTGGAATCGCAATCGGCTCACCGGTCGAAGGTTTCAACAAATTATTCTTCGAAACCATTATTTCCTTAGCCTCAATTCGGGCTTCCTTTGTCAAAGGCAAATGAACCGCCATTTGATCACCGTCAAAATCGGCATTGAAAGCGGCGCAAACCAAAGGATGAACTTGAATACTTTTTCCCTCGATCAAAACCGGCTGAAAAGCCTGAATACCTAATCTATGAAGGGTGGGGGCTCTATTTAAAATCACATAATGATCCTTAATCACTTCTTCCAAAATTTCATAAGCTTCGGTCGCCTCCGATTCAACCAATCTTCCGGCGCTTCTAACATTATGCGCAAAATCTCGTTTTATTAATTTTTCAATAATAAATGGTTTATAAAGCTCTAAAGCCATCTTTTTAGGCAAACCGCATTGATCGATTCTTAGTCCCGCTCCGACAACAATCACCGAACGACCTGAATAATCGACTCTTTTTCCAAGCAAATTTTGTCTAAACCGACCTTGTTTCCCTTTTAACATATCGGCCAGAGATTTTAACGGCCTTCGTTGCCCTGTTGAAGCGACAACCGAAACCTGACTTCTTCGAGCCGAATTATCATACAAGGCATCTACCGCTTCCTGCAGCATTCTTTTTTCGTTTCGACAAATCACCTCCGGAGCTCCGATCAACAACAATTTTTTCAAACGATTGTTTCTATTAATAATTCTTCGATAAAGATCGTTAAGATCCGAAGTCGCAAATCTTCCTCCATCCAATTGCACCATCGGACGTAAATCCGGCGGAATTACAGGAATAACCGTAGATAACATCCATTCCGGTCTAATCCTTGCTTTATGCATTCCTTTAATCAATCTAATCCTTCTTAACATTTTCTTTTTATCCAATCCTTTAACACCGGAATCGAGCGAACTTTGGATTTTTCTTATCTCTTCCTCCAAATCCATAGTTGACAAAAGTTTTTGAATCGCTTCCGCTCCGATCCCGGCCTCAAAAATATGTCCGTATTTCATGGAAATAGTTCTATACTCCGTTTCCGAGATCACTCTTCCCTTATGAAGAGAATTAATGATGTCTTTTGAAAACTTTTTATTTTCTTTTAATGCCTCGATTTGATTTTTTTCTTCTTTGCTGTCCAAACCGCTCGCCTTAACCTCTTTAATTTTCGATTTATATTCGTTATCGATTTGTTTTATAACCGATTCTTTACTCGAATCGTCTACTTGAATAATGATGTAACTTGCAAAATAAATGACTTTTTCCAAATCTCCCGTGCTCATATCCAACACCAAACCGATTCTTGAAGGAGTACCTTTCAAATACCAGATATGAGCGACCGGAACAGCCAGCGAAATATGTCCCATTCTCTCTCGCCTGACAATGCTTCTGGTTACCTCGACCCCGCATTTATCACAAATAACTCCCTTATATCTTATTCTTTTATACTTACCACAATAACACTCCCAATCTTTGCTTGGACCGAATATTTTTTCGCAAAACAAACCGTCTTTTTCGTATCTTTGCGTTCGATAATTAATTGTTTCGGGCTTTAAAACCTCGCCATACGACCAGCTTAAAATTTCCTCAAAAGAGGCCAATTGAAGTTTCATTGCCTTAAAATCGCTAACTTTTTGAGACATATATATAATTTAATAACTTATTAATTTCTTATTTTAATTTAATCTTTTTAAACTTCGTTTTTTAACTCATCCTCGACTTCGCTCTCGTCCAATAGCCTAACATTTAAGCCCAAACCTTTCATTTCATTAATTAAAACATGTAACGAAGTCGGCGCATTTGGATTTTGAATCGATTCGCCTTTCACAATTGATTCGTAAGCTTTGCTTCTTCCCAAAACATCGTCCGATTTAATCGTAAGCATTTCCTGCAAAGTATGAGCCGAACCGTATCCTTGTAAAGCCCAAACCTCCATTTCTCCGAATCTTTGTCCTCCAAATTGAGCTTTACCTCCCAAAGGCTGCTGAGTAATTAAGGAATAAGGACCGATTGAACGCATATGAATCTTATCTTCCACTAAGTGATTTAATTTAAGCACATACATCACTCCAACCGTTACTTTATCGTCAAACGGATCTCCGGTAATTCCATCGATTAACTTTATTTTCCCGTCTTCCGGCAAACCTGCTTTTTTAAGCTCTTTTGAAATTTGTTCTTCGGTTACTCCGCCCAAAACGGGAGATGCGACTTTCATTCCTAAAGCTTGAGCCGCCCATCCAAGATGAGTTTCAAGAATCTGACCAATATTCATTCTCGAAGCCACACCCAAAGGATTTAAAACAATATCAACCGGTGTTCCGTCGGGTAAATGAGGCATATCTTCTCTTGGCACAATTTTCGCAATCACACCTTTATTCCCATGCCGTCCTGCCAGTTTATCCCCGGCTTGAATTTTTCGTAGCTGAGCCACCGTCACCTGAACTTGTTTAATCACTCCAGATGGCAATTTATCTCCTTGTTCTCTTGAAAAAATTTTAACCGCAACAACTTTTCTTTTTTCACCATTATGCATATACAAAGAACTGTCCTTTATGTCTCTTGATTTATCGCCAAAAATAGCTCTCAATAAACGCTCCTCACTGGTCAAATCGCTTTCTCCTTTCGGAGTAATCTTTCCGACCAAAATATCGCCCGCCGAAACCTCGGCCCCGATTCGAACAATTCCTTCCTCGTCCAAATTTTTAAGTCTGTCTTCACCGATATTTGGGATGTCTCTGGTAACAATTTCCGGACCCAATCTGGTATCTCTGACATCCACCGTTAAATCTTCGATATGAATCGAACTATATTTATCTTTATGTACCAATTTCTCACTCATAATAATCGCATCCTCAAAGTTAAAACCTCTCCATGATGCGAATGCCACCAAAACATTTTGACCAAGAGCCAATTCGCCGTTGTCGGTCGAAGCTCCGTCGGCCAGCAACTGTCCTTTTTTAACTTTTTGACCTTTTGAAACAGCCGGAATTTGATTAATGCAAGTAAACGCATTCGATTTGGCAAAAGTCAAAAGATCGTAATGTCTGGATTTATCCTTTGATTTAACCACAATGTGATCAGCATCCACTTCCGACACCTCGCCTTCTGCTTCGGCCAATACAACCTGACCCGAATCGGCGGCCGCTTTATCTTCAATCCCTGTTCCGACAACCGGCGCTTCCGGTTTAATACAGGAAACCGCTTGACGTTGCATATTCGATCCCATCAAAGCACGATTGGCATCGTCATGTTCCAAAAACGGAATCAAAGAAGTCGCGATACTCACAATTTGTTTTGGTGAAATATCTACATAATCGGCCATTTCGGCATCGATTAATGCCGGCTCGCCCTTAACCCTGGCCTGCAATTTTTCTTTAACAAAAAAACCGTCTTTATCAATCATTGTCCCGGCTTGAACAATATTATATTTTTCCTCCTCGCTTGCGGTTAAATAATCGACTTGATCCGTAATTTTCACTTTTCCACCCTTCATCTTTTCCACTTTTCGATACGGTGTTTCCAAAAACCCGTAATCGTTAACTCTGGCATAACAAGACAAATGAGTAACCAAACCGATATTCGGTCCTTCCGGAGTTTGAATCGGACAAATCCTGCCATAATGACTTGTATGCACATCACGCACCTCAAAACTTGCTCTTTCTCTAGTTAAACCGCCCGGACCCATAGCCGATAATCTTCTTTTATGCTCCAATTCGGCCAAAGGATTCACATGATCCATGTACTGCGAAAGTTGAGAACTGGCAAAAAATTCTTTAACAACAGCCGCTACCGGTCTTGAATTAATTAATTGCCCCGGCATAACCGTTTCCAAATCGCAAGTACTCATTCGATCCTTAATATTTCGCTCCATTCTTGCAAAACCGACTCTTAACTTCGACTGCACCAATTCACCGATCGCTCTGACTCTTCGATTTCCCAAATGATCGATATCGTCCTGTTTTGCTTTTGGATCGTTATTTAATTTAATAATTTCCTTAATCGTTTCAACCAAATCCTCCTTACTTAAAACCATATGTTCTTTATCGTTTTTTACCTCCATTTTTAATCTGGCATTCATTCTGTAACGACCGACCCTGGAAATGTCATAATGATCATGATTGAAAAACATTCCGTCAATCATCTGCTTGGCATTTTCCTCGGTCGCCATATCGCCCGGTCTGATTCGTTTATAAACTTCTTTGTATCCTTCTCCTTGATTTTTTGAAACATCTTTTTTCAAAGTTTCCTCAATGAATTTCACCTCTCCGTTATCAACGTCGCTAAACGCTCTTTTGATTTCCTCGTCTGTCGAAAAACCAAAAACTCTAAGCAAAGCCGAAACCGCGACTTTTCTTTTTCTATCGATTTTAACCGAAATCACTCCGTTTGTATCGGTTTCAAACTCCAACCATGCTCCTCTGCTCGGAATCAATTTGGCTCCGAATAACTTTTTACCTTTAAATAATCGCATAGTAAAAAACACGCCGGCCGATCTGATTAACTGAGAAACAACAACTCTTTCGACTCCGTTAATAATAAAAGTTCCGCTCTTTGTCATAATCGGAAATTCGCCTAAATAAATCTCCTGCTCGGTTTCTTTTTTTGTTTGTTTATTTGTCAATTTAACTCGAATTCTTATCGGCGCTTCATATGAAATATTTTTTTCCTTGCTTAATCTTTCATCATATTTTGCCTCATCTAAATAATAACTTAAAAAAGTCAAATCCAAATTTTTACCTGTGTAATCGCTAATCGGTGAAATTTCCTCCAATAACTCTTGAATCCCCTCCTTAATCAGCCAATTATAAGCGTTTGACTGAATTTCGATTAAATTCGGCAATGAATAAACTTTGCCGATATCGTTTAAAAACTTTCTTTTTGAAAAACTTGATTCGCTGCTGAAACGGGATTTAAGCTTTTGCTTTTTTTGCTTGGTTTTCTTCATAAGAGCTTTTTATTAAAATTTTGAAATTATTAAAAAAATTCTTTTTAAAAATCGTTTTTTATTCGCTTTCATAAAAATTTAAAAACCACGAATTTTGATAACATAATCTACTTCATAAATTCTTTATTTAAGCGCAAAAACAAAAGACCACAAAGGGCTTTTGCTCATACAAAAACTATTTTTTTCGCTCTGTTTTTTCTACCATAGAATCAAGAAAAGTAGATTTTATTAATTTGTAAAATTAAATTTAGCATAAACCAAAAACAGTGTCAAACTTGACATTTCTGTTTTTATTTTTATTTGTTTCTTTGCAAAAAACTCCCCTAATTTTTGATAATTTCATTATAAACCAATTGCAATAAATTGCAATTGGTTTTTTTATTTTAAATATTTTTTTAAATACCTGCCTGTCCAACTTTCATCATATTTTTTAAGCTCCTCAGGACTGCCGCTTGCAATTATTTTACCGCCCTCTTTACCTCCTTTTGGCCCCAAATCAATAATCCAATCGGCGCTTTAAATCACATCCATATTA
>WJJX01000023.1 GCA_014729445.1 Candidatus Moraniibacteriota bacterium
ATATCACAAAAAGCCATCCCGAGCTTTCCGGATGCTCGAATTAAACTCATAGTATAATTATTCTCTTTCTTGTCCAACGCCTTTTCGTCCAAAATCGTCCCCGGCGTCACAATCCGAACCACTTCCCGCTCCACAATCCCTCTGCTATCGGGCTCACTAACCTGTTCGCAAATCGCCACCTTTAATCCGTTTTTAACAAGCTTTGCAATGTAAGAATCAGCGCTATGAAAAGGCACTCCCGCCATGGGAACCTCCCCGTCTTTGCCCCTGGGCCGCTTCGTCAAAGTAATATCCAAAATCTCGGAACCGATTTTAGCATCCTCTAAAAATAACTCATAAAAATCACCTAAACGAAAAAACAACAAACAATCGCTGTACTTTTCCTTAATCTCTTGGTACTGCTTCATCATTGGAGTATTGAAATTTCGCATTTTAATTTTGGTTTTAACTTAAAAATTAATTTTTATATTTTAAGTTAATCATTTTTTAAAAAAATGGGAAATGGCGAAATTCCAAAACAAACCAATACTATAAGAATGGATACTATAAACAATTCACCAACTTTTTCATTTTTATTTTAATTTTTGTCTAATCATGCTATGCCCTGCCTTGCCCCATTCAAAAAGCGCCCATTCTCCGCCGGAATAACCGAAACTCCCAATCACATAATGAGTTATATTTGCATCTTTATTTTCTCTCCAAACATGAGCGTCTCCAGAAACCGCCACAATTTCTTTTTGAGTTTCTTTTAAGATCTTAACCGCTTCCTCTCTACCCTCATCAACTCCGAAAACGTGATCGCCGTTTTTGTCATGAGTTTCAACAATGTATAAAGGCTGACCGCTTAAAATAATTATCTTATTTCGATCCGTATTAGCCAGATCCTCTCTAAGCCACTCCAACTGCTCCTCCAAGAGCTGTCCCTGGCTCCATTCATCTCTAAATTTAAATTTCTTGCCGTCTTTGCGCATCTGCCTGCCGCCGGTGACCGTATCCAGAACTATAATATGAAAGGCTTCGTAATCCAGCGAATAATAACTGTTTTTTAAATCGCTGTATTCCAGCCACTGATTATAAGTTTCAAAATTTTTAATATCATGATCGCCTAAAACCTGATAAAATTTGATTTCTGATCCATTAAAAACCTCAAAAACCCGAGCCAAATCCTTTTTTCCATTTTTAGTACAATCCCTTACTCGAAGACTTATATTATCTCCCAAATTAAAATTAAAATCGGTATTATAAGAATTTAAATTCCGGCTAAATTGTTCCAACTGATCAATATTGTTCAAATCGCCCTTTGTAGAACAATAATGAATATCGGCGATTAAAGCGATTTTAATCCTAGAATTTTCATCATATTTTTTTTCGGTTTTTTGTGACTTTTCTTCTCCGCAGCCGGCCAACAAAAAAACAAACAATAAACCGATCAATATTTTTTTCATTTGAAAAATATAACCTAACTGATTAAACTCATATAATTCATACCAAGTTTATCTTATTAGCCTGTCTCTTGCAATTTTTTATAAAAAACTTATTTTTTTATTAATCTTTTATAAATATCCAAATACTTTTTGCAGGCAATTTCCCAACTCATTCTTTCAGCTTTCTTTCTGGAACTTTTTCGCATTCTATTTAACAGCTTTCTGTTCTTATACAATTTCTCCAAAGCCAGATAAATATCTTTAGCATTTCTCTTTTTAACGATTATTCCGTTTGTTTCATCGATCAACTCTCTGGTCCCGCCGGTATTGGTGGTTATAATCGCCAAACCCGAAGCCATAGCCTCCAAAAGACTATTACTCATGCCTTCGTTAAGCGAAGGCAGAATAAAAACATAGGCATCCTGATAAACTTCCTGAATCCTGTCTCTGTCCACCACCCCCAAAAAAACCACCTTGTCTTTTAATTTGGCTTTATTTGCCATCTGAATCAGAACTCCCTTCATCGGACCGTCTCCGGCAAAAATTAATCTGGAATTGGGATATTTACGATTAAATTTGATAAAAGCTTTAAGAGCGTAATTAAAACCCTTCCTTTCCACCAACCTTGAAGCCGAAACCACCTTAAAAATATTGCCCTTTTTAAAACCGCCCAACCTGGTCTTAAACTTATCGACATCCACTCCATTATAAATTACGCTTATTGCCTGACCTTTTCTATTTTTCAAAGCCAATTCCTTCAACCCCTCGGAATTGGCAACCACCGCCGCCGCTCTGGACCAAACAAGCTTACTTAAAAATCGAAAAACAAAAAAATCCAGCCAATAATATTTTTTGCTGTAAAAAGGCACATCACTGCCTCTCAAAGACACAATATAATCAACATTCAAAAGCATCGCCAAAAAACCGCAGGGAATGCCAAAAAAAGCATGCACCAAATCGTAATTTTTCTTTTTCTTCAATTTCCGGCAAAACCAAAAAGCCTTCCAGCTGTATTTTAAAAGATCCAGATTGGACTGACTATGCAATTTGGTTTTATCCTTATTTATATCCAAGCGGTAAATCGTAATATTCTTGGAAAAATTTATCTTTTCATATTCTCCAACGGAAGAAGTCACCAAATCTATCCGCACTCCC
>WJJX01000024.1 GCA_014729445.1 Candidatus Moraniibacteriota bacterium
TTAATTAAAGAATATCCCCAAAATAAACTTTTTTTTATTGATAAATAATTAAAGTCTATAACTTGCAAGCTCAGTTCGGCATATATCCTGCGAGTTTTCTTGGTCGTAACTGAAAAAATATCAAAAACTCCTTCGGGAATTAAATTATAATATGCAAAAGCACTTTCAAAACTAATATAAGAAGGATGATATATCTTATTTGCAATAAAATATAAATCATCTTCATCATGAATAAATTCTGAAAAAGTATAAAAATTACTAGTTATTTTTTTTAAATAACCTTTTGCCTGCCATTCATAAATCCTTCTTCTATCAAAACCGTCAAATACGGTTTCAACATCATTAAGGTCTATTAATGGACTATCTTTAAATTTTCGATAAAAATCTATATATTTCACAATTCTAATTATTGTTATTTTTAACATTTTTTAGAAACAATTTTACTATATTAAAAACAATAAATAAAGTCAAATTTATAATAAATTTATAATGATTAAAAAATGTATTCTGATTTTAAATCAATATTCGCTATTAAAAAAGTTAAAAAAAACCACAAATCCCCGCAACGCGGGGATTAATGATTTTTCAATAAATTTTTATTTAAATAACCTTAACAATCGACTTTAATAATATCAGAAACCGGATCTTTATCGTTATCCCAAAATCTCACATCCGAATCGATCTTTAAATGATCGTTCCAGTAATCTTGATCCTTATCTGTTCCGTCGTTTAAACGAACAATCCCATAATCCTCATTTTTATAAAGCTTGGTTTTTCGATCAAGCGAAATTTTACCGTTTCCGCCTTTGGATCGAACCTCAATCCCGCTTTTATCGTTATCACGAATAGTACAGTCTTTAATATATATCCAGCTGCCGTCGATAGTTAATCTAATACCTAAACCGTCGTTTTCTTTTATTTTAGTATCTTTTATGGTTCCTTCGGAATTTTTATCAAATTCAATCCCATCCCAACCGTTTTTATAAATAAAGTTATCCTTTAAATAAAAGTTTCTTTGTTTTGCATAAATTCCATTCCAGCCGTTATAGGCGATAATAGTTTTTTGAATATTTAAACGATGTTTATCATCGATTTTCGCTTCTTCAACCTTAATTCCGTCTTTATCATTGTCGTTAATTCGACAATCCCAAATTAATACATCCGCATTTTCCGCAACATAAACACCTCTTTTCCCGTTTCTGATGGTTAAATTCTGAATTTCCGAATCGTCATACATAGTTATAACTGCTTTATGTTCATTTTCTCCAATAATAGTAACTTTGTTTTTATCCAGACCGTCAAGAATAACATCATCCCAAAGATCGATATTATTTTCATAATATGTTCCGGGCAAAAGAATTACCTTTTTATCGTCTTTTTCTGCCGCATCAATGGCTCTTTGAATGCTTTTAAAAGGTTTTTTCTTTTCACCGGTCATTTCCCCGCTGGCATTTGGAGCCGCATAAACATAATCTTTTGCATCGGCTTGTGGCGTAAAATTAAAAAATACCGTTAAAAAAATAACTAAAACAATAATTGCTGTTTTTAAAAAAGTATTTAATTTTGTTGCGCTCGTTTTAATCATCAAGCTAAATTAAAAATAATTTTTAACTTTGCAATCTAGCACATTTCCAAATTTTTGTCAACCCCAAAAAAACACAATGATTGCAATTTTAAGAAAAATTCTGAATAATAATGACATAATTAATCAGTATTTAAATTTCCAAATGCAATCACAAATCAGAAATTTCTGCATAATTGCTCACATTGATCACGGAAAATCGACTCTTTGTGACAGAATGATGGAAAAAACCCAAACTTTAAGTCAAAGAGAACTAAAAAGTCAGACTCTGGATCAAATGGACCTTGAACAGGAACGAGGAATTACAATCAAACTGCAACCGGTTAAAATGAAACACATCTACAATAATGAAAAATATCAATTAAATTTAATAGACACCCCCGGCCATGTGGATTTTCATTACGAAGTCTCAAGAAGTCTTGCCGCTGTGGAAGGAGCGATCCTTTTGGTTGACGCCACTCAAGGCATTCAAGCCCAAACGCTTGCCAATCTTTACCTTGCCTTGGAAGAAGATCTAAGCATTATTCCCGTCATTAATAAAATCGACCTGCCAAACGCTCAAGTAAAAGAAACCGAAAACGCTATACTTGAATTAATCGGCGGCCAAAAAGAGGAAATTTTAAAAGTTTCCGCCAAAACCGGCGAAGGCGTTCAAGAAGTCTTGGATGCCGTAATCAAAAAAATTCCTTGTCCAAAAGGAGATGACAACGCTAACCCCAGAGCTTTAATTTTTGATTCTTATTACGACGCTTATAAAGGCGTAATCGCTTATGTTCGAGTTTTCGATGGGTCCTTCAAAGATAAAAATGAGGTTTTTATGAAAGGCACTCAAAACACTGCCGAAATTTTGGAATTAGGCACCTTTAGACCTTCATTAAAACCAAAAAAAGAACTAAAAACCGGCCAGATTGGCTACATTGCGACAGGCCTGAAGGATGTGAGTCATTGTCGAGTGGGAGATACAATTGTTGATAAAA
>WJJX01000025.1 GCA_014729445.1 Candidatus Moraniibacteriota bacterium
ATTTTTTGCCGCCGACACCAAAAGAGAATCCGCTAAATATTTGGACGCTGTCAGAAATAAAATCGCCCAAATCTACAAATTGACCGATCCTGATCTATTGGCATTCGCCTGGATAAAAGATTTTTATTTGTTTGAACCAAGCGAAGAAGGGGCTACCGGGATGAGTAAAGGTAAAAGCGGGGTGCAATTCGCACATAATCCTTTTTCAAAACCCGCCTGCTCCTTGAATGAATTAAAAAAAGCCCGGAAAGAGCGAAAAGAGGCCTTACTTGAAATTAAAGCCTGTCAATTTGATCTGATCTGCAATAATATCGAGATGTTTTCCGGCGGAGAACGCTGCACCGATCCGCAGTTGTTGAGCGAAGCTTTTAAAGCGGTCGGTTATACCAAAGAAGAGCTCAACAAGAACTTTAAGCCGATTCTGGAAGCTTTCACCTATGGACCGCCGCCGCATGGGGGATTGGGACAGGGAGTTGATCGAATGCTTATGATTTTAAAAGGGGAAGATAATGTGCGCGAATTAACCGCTTTCCCCAAAACTTCTACTTGTCAGGATCTAATGCTGGGATCCCCCAGAGAGGTGGATCAAGAAGTTTTAGACGAAATGGGTTTAAAAATTAAAAAAGTTTAAATCAAAATGAAGATCAAGAAAGTATACATCGCGACTAAAGCTTTTATCAATAAGGGAGGCAGACTTTTAATCCTAAGAGAAGCCTTAACCGGTGAAAACAAATTCGATCCGGGAAGATATGACGTGGTTGGCGGACGAATCGCTCCGGGGCAAAGTATATTTGACAGTTTGAAAAAAGAAGCTAAAACTCAAACCGGTTTGGATATTCGGGTCAGAAAACCGTTTTATGTCGACGAACTGCTGTCTCTAACCGACGAAGAAAAGTGGCATATAGTTTGTATTTACTTTGAATGTACTAGCGACGATAATGAAGTTTCCTTAGGCGAAGAATACGATAACTACGAATGGATCGACCCCGAAAACTACGGTCAATTTTACCTTTACCGGGAGCTGCATAAAGCCTTTGAATATTACTTGTCGCTTAATAAAACCGACGAAAAAAGCAGCCTCAATAAAAAATTCTTAAAGCTTAAAAAAGAACAGCGGGACAAAGATTAGAATCCAAGAAGGCGGCCTTACTCGTTTAAGCTTAACCTTCCTTGATTTAATCAACTAAACTTGATATTTTAAATTGCGTACGCCGCGGTGGTGGAATTGGCAGACACGCTAGCCTTAGGAGCTAGTGAGAGTGATCTCGTGTGGGTTCGACTCCCACCCGCGGCACAATTGCTTACTGATGTCTTTATTTTTTAAAGCTTTCCTGTTTTTTCAAACCTGTGTTAAAATAGTGGGATAAGTGCTTTATTTGTTTTTAAGAATAAAAAATAATCGTTTAATTATGAAAAAAAAGACTTTACGCATTATCTGGATGATCATTTCGATTATCGCGGTGGTGGGTATGCTGGCGTTTAGTTTGGTTGGGCTTTTTTAATTTCTAAAATTTAAAAATGTCTTTATTTAGTTTCAATTTGGATGAGAATGAAGAATTATTGACGATTATTCGAAAGCATTGGGCCACTTTTTCAGGAAAAATGCTGCAATTTTTGATAATCCTTGTAATTATCTTTGCTTTTAATAAATTCATCCCCGGCGATGAATGGAAAAGAATTGTGGTGATGATCGCTTTAATTTTTGCTTTTGGTTTTCTGGTTTATAATTTTATATTATGGTATTTGGTTAGTATCGTGGTTACCGATAAAAAAATTATCGACTTAAATCAGAAAACTTTATCCAAAAGAAGTGTAACTGAGGTTTTAATTGAGGATATCGGTCAGGTTCAATCAATAAAAGAAGGTTTTTGGGAAAATTTTTTAAATTACGGTACCTTGGTTATAGAAATAAAAGGCGGCGGAAAAATTGCCGGATTCGGGGTTAAAAATCCCCAATTCCTGATGAGCAATTTAAATAAACTTAAACGGGATTATAATGAAACCTTATCGAACACAAAAGGAAGAGCCGAATAATCAAATCTGGATTAAGATTTTTGGTTTTATTGTAATTTTTTCTTTCCTGGTTGCGGGTTATTATATCGTTCAAGAAACTTATAAAAAACTGCAGATCAAAAAGGAGGTGGACGATTTAAAAAAGCAGGCCGAAGAACTCGAGCAGGGAAATCAAAAACTTAAAGGCTTGATTGAATATTATAAAACAATAGGCTATTCTGAAAAAGAAGCCAGAGAGAAATTAAACGTAAAAAAGGAAGGTGAAAAGGTCGTCATGATTAAGTCTGAAGAAAAGAAAAAAGAATCCGCTGAACAAAAAACCGCCAATAATATCAATGAAAATTTTGAGAAAAATTTTAATAATAATATGCCCAATCCAATAAAATGGTGGGATTATTTTTTTAAAAAAAGATCCAGATAAGCTATGACTAAAAAATCAAAGGCTAAAGAAAAGCCGAAAAAAAAATCAAAGAAAAGCCGAAAAAAAATCAAAATCAATAAATATTTTGTCGTTTTTAGGGAAGCTTTTAAATCAAAAATTCTTCCCTGGTTGTCCTTTTTTTTAGTCACTTTCCTCCTTTTATTGATAATTTTTGCTTTTGGAATTTACCTGTTGGGATGGAACAACCATTTTGTTCAAAAAATCAATCAAATTATTCCCTTTCCGGTTGTTTTTATCGACCGCGACAACACTGTTTCTTTCAACCAATACAATAAGAGAATCGAAACAATCAGAAATTATCACGATTTACAAGCCATTATTTGGGATATCGACCATTATGATCTGGCCAAAGAAGAGGGCCTTAATTATTTCGAAATCGCGAAAAAAGACACTCTGGAAAAAATGATTGAGGATGAAGTAACTTTGATGCTTTTAGACGATTACGAGCTTGAATTAAATCAAAAAGAAATAAAGGCGGAATTAGATAAAATCTTTAAAATAAACGAGGGCAAGGAAAAATCCCTGGAAAAATTACAACGGGTCTATAATCTGAATTTAAATCAATTCGAAAAATTTGTTGTTCGCCCCAAGACCGCCCAAAATAAGTTGGAAAATCATCTAATAGAGACCGGGGAAATTAAAAATCAAA
The DNA here is from genome assembly GCA_014729445.1 of Candidatus Moraniibacteriota bacterium. Lineage (GTDB taxonomy): Bacteria > Patescibacteriota > Minisyncoccia > CAIUEV01 > JAHKAQ01 > WJJX01. The sequence continues at coordinate 3,105 of WJJX01000025.1, forward strand.
AACAATACCCGAAATGGTTTGCTTCCAAGCTGCAAGCTTATAAGATAATTATTCCCTATTCAAAATATTATTGGGATAAGGACCGAAGCAGGCTTTATTTCACAGATAAAAATTTAAGCGCCTACGAATCTCAAATAAAATCGAGTGCCCCGAAAAAGGACTAACTTTTAGCCAGAGTAGCTCAATTGGTGGAGCAACGCACTCGTAACGCGTAGGCCGTGGGTTCGACTCCCATCTCTGGCTCAAATTTATTAAAAACTAATCGGGAAAGATGAATTTTATTATTACGCTGATTATTTTTAATTTGGCCTTGCTTACGTTAAAAACAATCCTTGTAAAGTTAATTGAAAATCATACAAAACAGGATTCAGAAAAACCCGACTACAATAGAATTTTTAACTTGCTTCTATTAGTGATTATTGTTCCATCTATATTGCTGGCTTTTTCCTACCTCGGCTATGTTCGAGAGGATAAAAAACAAAAACTCGAACAAATAAAAAAAATCTGCAGAGAGCGAGAGATAACCAGATATCAAGTTAAAGATACAAAGGATTATATCAACGAACAGCATCTAAACATAGAAAGTCAATTGGAAGGTTGCCAAGACTTTGAATTGACTAACTATACTAAAGTCGACTTTACCGATTATATCAATGCCAAATTAAATCAATTGGGTTTTAAGGAAAAAGAAAGCGATCAGGAAGTCGCTAAAAAAAAGGGAGGTTATATAGAAGGTATCCTGTTATTTGAAGACGGTTCAAAAAGACGTATAAATTACAGATACCAAAGAACCAAGGGCGAGTTGACTTTATACTGGGTTGATCTTCGAAAAACCGATAATGAATTTGAAAAATTTGATCTGGTTGATTTTTTCTATACAAAAGATAATTTTGAAATTCCTTATTATGAAGGTTCTCAATTGTGTCAAAATTTAGACAGAATCCAACAAAGCGATCTAAAAGATAAGTATAACGAGGTTTCTTCAAAGTGGAAGGCCGGCGAACCTTCTAGTAACCTAAGCGCAAACAGGGATACTCATACGATCCACATTGTCGACTACGTAAAACAGGATTGTCAGGACGGAAAGGGGGAGCAAACTTGGTATAAAGTCAAGTATAGAATCACCTATGAGGATGAAAGCTATGGTTGGGTGGAAAGATGGTTTAGTGAAAAAAACTTGAAGAGCCAGAATAAAGTTTGGATTAAGTATGAGGATATTAAGGTCGGCGAAGGGCAATATCCTCAGAAAAATGATGAATTGATGCTGTTTATTAGAAAAAAACTGGTTGACGGTAAGGAGGTCGCAAATAATTATAATTCCTCCTATCTGCTTTCGGACAATGACAATCTGGTAGCCGGTCTTAAGATAGGAACAATGTCTATGCAAAAGGGAGGGATAAGAAAAATAACCATTCCTCCCGAACTGGGCTTTAAAGGCGATCACAAATTCAAAGACTCTTGGCTGGAATATGAAGTGGAACTAAAAGATATTGTCACAAGAAAGCAGAAAATAAACCAAGAATATTTTTCAAATGAAGATTTTAGTCTTAATATTGATTGTTACTACAAAGATCAAGAAAACAACAAACAAAGATGTTTATTTATTACAAACGGGGAAACCATTCAATATGTTATAGAGATTATTCCTGAGCAACATTATAACGACTTATCTTTGATCAGTTATTTTAGCAACGACTGCTTTAGCGAAAAAAATTCAAAACAAGAAGCCTGTTTCGTTAAGCAGCCTCTTGATTTTCAAATGACAATCAACAAAAACAAGCAGGATCTGGAAGATAAGGTTTTTTATATAAATAATGACGAGGGTTTGCTCTTTGAGATAGGAGAAGTTAACAGCGGCGATTCCATTGTTGTAGAATACAGTCTGGTCTTAAAGTCAAATCTCCAGGAAAGCAGAATCAAAAATCATACTTCCTTAAGGGAGGAGGGAGTTTCGCTTAATACAAATCCGGTTGTGTTCGAGTTTGTGCTTGACAACTAGTGAATTCTTCAATTAACTTTTTTGCCTCTTTTTGATTTTTTACCCAATGGATGTTTTTGTTTCTTTTAAACCAGGTCAATTGCCTTTTGGCGTATTGGCCGTTTTTGGTCCAAAGAATTTCAATTAGCTCTTTTTTTTTCAATTCGCCGTTGAGGTATTTGGGGATATATTTATATTCCAGGCCTAATTCTTCCAGCCTGCTTTGACTTAAATTGTTTTTGATCAGGCCTTCAACTTCCTCAATTAAGCCCTCTTCAAGTCTTTCTTTGAGTCGGATTTTGATTCTCTTTCTGATTTTTTTAATGGAGTATTTAATGCCTAAGATCAAGAAGTCATAAATTGGAGGGGTTTTCGCCGGCAAGCCGCTGTTTTTTTCTAAAATTTCAATCGCCCTTATAACTCTTCTTTTGTTAGCTAAATCGATTGAACCATAAAATCGATTTTTTTTATCGATTTTTTTAAGTCTTTTTTGCAAAGCTTTGATGGTTGATCTATTCAGTTTTATTCTCAGATTATTATCTTTTTTTTCAAGTCCCAAATCGAAATTAAAAACAAGCGAATCTATATATAATCCGGTGCCGCCGACTACAAAAGGAAGTTTTCCTCTGCTTATAACATCATTTATAGCCTTTTGGGCAAGCTTTTTATAATCGAAGAGATTAAACTGCTTCCCGGGGTCGGCCACATCGATCAAATGATATTTGATTTCGACTTTTTTTTGGGTTTTTGGATCAATGAAACTGTACTCTTTTAAATCCTTGCCGGTTCCGATATCCAAGCCCTTGTACACTTGTCTGGAATCGGCGGAAATTATTTCGCCGTTTAATTTGTAGGCTAAATCAACCGCCAGTTTGGTTTTTCCGCATGAGGTAGGGCCCAGAATAACTATAACCTTTGGTTTTTGTGACATTTTACCAGTTTTTTATGTTTATTTCGGGTTGTTCCACTTCCAGATTAACCGATTTTACAATTATTTTTGTCTTAATGTTATCCGCTTGCTCTCTTAAGATATCATAATCCTCTTTGCCTGTCTTTAGATAGAATTTCATTAATTGGTCCATATCTCTTTGGATGGAACGGTCGGCGATAAATTCGTTGTAGGCTTCGATTGATTTGTTATAAGAAGGCGATTCTGAATTGTTTAATTCCTGAATCAATCCCCGACTTAACCCCTCGGTAATCAAGGCGAATTTTTCCAGATAATTAATGGTTTTTAAGTGATATTCATTAAGCTCTTCAGGCGGATTCAATTCCCTTACTTCGTCCAAGGTGGAGCCTAAAAATCCCTTAAAAGCTTCGATTCTTCGACTTAATTCATTGAGGTCTGTGGCGGTGAAATAATTGGTTCTAAGCTTGTCTTTTTGGGTAAATAATTCCAAATTTATAATTTTGATTTTTTTAGTGTACTCGTAATACTTACTGGTTTCTTCCAATAAGAATAAACTGTTATCATAAAAACTCAATAAGTCCCGCTTTATAACCTTATGATCTTCTGTCTTAAGATTGACCACCCTTTTCTTGTTCTGCTCTATATTCTTGATCGACTTATCTAATTTTGATAACTCCTGTTCAATTTCCTTAATTGAGATTTCGGCGTTGGAATTATTGATTTGAATTAAATAAGAATAATCGCTGACTTCGTTGATGTTTGTCAAAGAATCATTAAAATTTTCCGCCAAAAAATCAAATGATTCTAACTTATATTGATATTTTCTCCAAAAATTATAAAAAATCCCCACCATTAATAGGGAAATTAATAAAACAGATATCAAATAAAACAATATTCCTGTCGCTTTTTTCTTTTTTAAAACTTTTTTTCTTTTTTTAAAAAAGGATTTTTTGGGGCCTTTATTAAAAAACAAAGCCTTGTTTTCCGCCACCTTGTCTCCGCTTCTCGAATCAGCAATAGCAATATTTTTTTTACTATCTAATTTTGGGGCGGATTTCTCTCTTTGCTTTTTACAGACAAAACTGTTAAACCACTCAATATCGCTTAAATTACCCATATCTGTTTCGGATATTTTCTAAATAATGAAATAACAAGCGATTATAGCCGTATATTTACAGGTTGTCAATTTTATCGAATTAACTCATGTAAAATCAAAGTGAAAGCAGATACGTTTACTCATTTAGAAATCTGACCATAATCA
>WJJX01000026.1 GCA_014729445.1 Candidatus Moraniibacteriota bacterium
CCCTGAACCCACATCTAAGACATGATCCTCCCGGTTTAAACCTCCTAATTCAATAAAATGTCTTAAAAAAGTTCTTCCAATTTCTTCAGAATCACCCGAATTTATATTGACAAAACGTTTGGGAGGAACCATGGGGTTTCTTTTCCCTGTCATTACTTCCAAAGCGTCAGTTAAAGCTAAGCTGAGTTTTTTTAATTTGTTTACCATACAATATTTTTTATTAGTTAATAATACTCCTTTTATTTAAAAAACAAAAAATTTTAATTTACCTAATTATTATATGGAATGTTAGTTGATTTTGCAATTCTTAAAATCATCCTGGGCTTTTCTTTGTTAATTTTTTACACGCTGTATCCCACTGGTCCCTTGACTGGAAGACCATATCAACATCAATCAAAGATTGGATTCGGACTTTTGAATTAATTGGGGTGGATATTTTAGAAAAAGTTTAGAAAATTTTCATAATTGTTTGCTATACTAATTAACTAAACAATAATTTCAATAATTCATGGCAAATAAAAATCAAATAGTTATCTATCAAGGAAAAAATGGTGAAATAAAATTTAAAGGGGATCTTATGATATGATTTTAGCAGTAGGCTATAGAACAAACTCGGCTAAAGCCATTATTTTTAGAGCTTGGGCCACCAAAATCCTCAAACGGCACTTAACCAAAGATCACACCATCAACAAAAAGAGAATCAGTCAAAATTACGATAACTTTATCAAGGCCGTTGAACAAGTAAAATCATTACTTCCAGCAAAAAACATAATTCAAAATCAAGATATTTTGGAATTAATAGAATTTTTTGTACCGCCAAGTCCACGAAGTTCGCACCTATTACACAACCCCAGATTTGGTTTATTAATTCAAAGGTATAAACTTTAATTTACATAAAGGCTTTAAATTAGACAAAAAACCAGATTAAATATAAGATAAAATCAACAAACCTAAAATTCATAAAAGTTAAACTTTCAATATGAAAGTCAAAAATCAAAAAAATAAAGTAAAGAAAAAAATTTTATGGAAAAACTTTATAGCTAAATCCCATGGAATTATTGGATTAGGTGTAGGAATTTTCATTTTATGGATGGCAATTTCAGGAGTCATTTTGGCCAACCGCGAACCGATTAGAGAAATGAATAATCACTTTGGTGACGAGATCGCACCTGAAAGATCCTTAGGTTTTGAAGGGAAAGCAATTTCAGTTAATAAGGCACTAGAAATTGGATGGGAAGCTTTAGGTGATAAAGAAAAATATTCCAGAATTGAAATGAAGTGGGAAGGAGGAGCACCTATATACAGAATCAGATTTAAAGACAAAGAAAAAAGTGAAATTACAATCCATGCTTTTACAGGAGAAGTTTTGCTTTACCCATCAGGAAAAAAAGAAATAAAAAAAGTTGCACAAGATTTGCATGCCTTAAGTTTTCTGCCAGACAACATGAGATGGGTGTTCGATCTATTAGCAATAATCACTATTCTTTGTATTATTTCTGGATTAATTTTATTATTTAGTGAAAAAATTTATGCAGGAAAACCAGCTAGAAAAATTCACAATATTGTAAGCGCCATTGTTGCTGTTCCTTTTCTAATTATGGCTATTACAGGTATCTATTTAAATCATGAAGAATGGCTGGAAGGAAAATCAAAAATTTCAAAAGCAAAAAATCCATCAGAAGCTCCCTCGTCTGATTTTAATTATGATACCCTTGCCTACACTCCAAAAGATGCTGTAGACGTTTTTCAATCACAGTATGGAAGAGAAAGAAAACTAAGAAGAGTGGTTTTAACATATTCAAAAGACGCAGGAACTTTAATTTATCAAGTCGAACCTAATGACGGAATGCGAATTATCACTTTCATTGATGCCCATACCGGAGAAATCATCAAATCCTCACATGAGATTTTACTTGTAGAATGGATAGATCAATTACACGAATTCTTCCTTTTTGGAAAATACAGTAAATATCTAGTCGACATCATTGCCATTTTGTTGATTGTCTCACTAATTTCAGGTTGGATACTTGCTCCTCAAACACTTAGAAGAATAGTATTAATACCAGATCATAAAAAAAACAAAGTTATAGCCGAAAAGGAGAAGAGGAAGAAAAAGAAGAGAAAGAAGAAGAGTAAGAAAGAGAAAAAGAAGCAGAAACGGAAAATGAGCAAAAAGAATAAGAAGAGAAAGAAGAAAAAAAAGAAAATTTAAATCCTTCAGAAGCACAAATTCTACATAAGCATTCAATAATTAATTAAACTCTAATTCTTTCTCATTAAGATCCTATTTATAATAAAAAGCTCATAAAATAGGGCTTTTTTAGTCATTGTACCGCCAAATACACAAAGTTCGAACTTTTTACCTCACAGTGGCAGATTTGGTTTATTAATGATAAATTTGAATAGTAATAAAAATAAATTAATTTTATGTTAAATATAGAAAAAAAGCATCCATTTTTTCCTAGTAATAGTTCCGAATCATCAACTATAGATGATATTAAAAAAGCAAGAATAAAGGAACAATGGAAATATAAAGATTATTCTTATCAACAATGGACAGATAATGGATTCTTACTTACAAAGGATCGAATTCCATCAAAATTAGATCAAGAAACTTATAATCTTGTAAGAAGTAAAGAATTCAAAGAATGGTTTGGAGATTGGGAAAATCAACCTGATAAAGCAAGTAAGATGATAGATGAAGACACTGGAGAGCCGATGGTTTTCTATAGAGGAGATAAGTCCTTATATAAAGATGCTTTTTTGATAAGGCCAGAAGATGAAAGAACTCCTCAATCTGATCGTTCTAATGAGCCAGAAGAAGCACTAAAACGGCTTGCCAGAAATCAAGGAGTGTTTTTTACTGATAATAAAAAGGTTGCTTTGGCTTATGGGAGGGACATTAATGCGGTTACATTAGGTAAATATGGAGTAGATTGTCAAAAAGATCACCCTAAGACTTTTAAAAAAATGAAAAATTGGCTTATTTCATTTGCAAATCAAGATTTAAATTTCTGGAATAAAATACTCGATTCCTATGTGTGTAATAGTGGATTAAAAGATGAATTTTATAAAAGGAATTTTGATTTATATATGATTAGAAATGGATTTAGTAGAGATGATGCAGATTCATTATGGAAAGAATTGAGATTTAATATAAGAAGAAATAAACCAGAATATTATATTAATCTTTTTATCGAAAAAAATATGTTTGATGATCTAATAAAAGGTTTTATGAGTCAAGCATTTAAAGATCCAGATGAGCTTTTCAGTCCGGAAACTAGAAAAAAATGGTACATTTTTGGAAGTGAAAAGACACCGGAGTGGAGTCAACAATTTAAAAGATTAGCGTTAGAATATTTTTCAGAACCTTTAGCTCTTTCGACAGTTTTTATTCGCTCTTATAATCCTAAAGTTGGTAAATTAGTAGATATTAATGATCGACCTGATGTATTTAACGCTCGATTGGATGGTCATGATTCTTATGTTAATCAAAATGCAGTAGGGAATTCAACAGATGGAGTGATAGGGGGTGCAGATGAGGTAGTGGTTTTTGATTTAAATAATATTTGGGTCGTAAAAAAAGAACCTTTAGGTCCTTTGATTCTTTCAGAATATGATCAATCGATATAAATTTTCGATAACCGTTATTTATGATCTATAGAGTAAAAAGGTCCGAACTCCCTATAGGGGTCAAAATATATTTAGCCAAAATAAGCCATAAAACATGCTGTACCGCCAAGTCTAGGACGTTTGTACCTTTTACCTCACAACGGCAAAGTTGGTTTATTAATTCAGTATTAGAATTTTTTCTTGTTTATTTATCAAAAATCTAATATATTTTAATAAACAATATTAAATTAAAAATATGAATGATTTAATCAATCAAAAAATTAAAGAAATAGAAGAAATTTGTGAAAAATATGACGTGAAATCATTGCATGTTTTTGGTTCGGCAACAAATGAAGAGTTTACAGATAAAAGCGATATTGATTTGATTGTATCATTTAAAGAAATCCCAATAGAAAAATACAGTGACAATTATTTTCATCTTCACGATCAATTCCAAGAAATTTTTAACAGAAAAATAGACTTAATAACTGATAAATCAATCAAAAATCCATATTTCAAGAAAGAAGTTGAAAAAACTAAAAACCTTATTTATGAA
>WJJX01000027.1 GCA_014729445.1 Candidatus Moraniibacteriota bacterium
AAATCCTTTAAACGACTGAACAAACTTATTTTTTGTTCCTCGATTTTAACCCTGGGACCATCTTTATCTTCGACTTCACTCTCGGCTTCCTCCTCTTTCTGCGGTTTATCTAAAAATTTAGCCATCTGTCCATTAAAAACAATTAAAATTCCCACCACCGATGAGGCGATAAGAATAATCGAACCGGCAAGCTTATTCACTGTTTTTAACAATAAAGAAGCAATCAAATAACCGACATAACCTCCCCCGTCTCCTTCTTTAGCCAGTTGCGAAAATTCCTTGGGGTCATGAAACAAATGTAATAAGCCTAAAAATCCAAAAACAATCAACAACAAACCAATCCACAAAGACAAATAAATCTTATTTTCCAAACGCCTGAAATACATTATCGATAACAATAAAAATCCAACCGGAATAAAATATCTACCCACCCCGAAAATTTTAGCCAAAAATTCATCAGCCATTTGCCCCAAATCGCCCGCCAAATTAAACAAAGCCAAAACCAAAACACTGGTAAAGGTCAAAAAAATGATACCGGCTATGGTCTTTTTTATATTTGGATCCAATTCCGAAAATAAACTTTCATCCTCCTCGAACGCTTTTTTATTTTTCCTTTTTTTGGCCATAGATTATTAAATTTACTGATTCTTGGAATAATTCAACTCCTGTTTTACAATTTTGACATCATGAGCATGGCCTTCGATCGAACCGGCATTGGTAACTTGATAAAACCTGCCTTTCTCATACAACTCCTTAAAGTCTCTAGCCCCTACATTTTCCATTGCCGACTGAATACCCCCAACCAAAACCTCGATTATTTTCTTCACTTCCCCTTTATAAGGCACTAAACTGGTTACCCCCTGAGAGGTATGCTCTTTTTCATCCTCTTTTAGATAATATCTATCCCTGGTCCGATTATTCATAGCTTCTTTCACGCTCATGCCCCGATAAATTTTATAATTTTTTCCATCGTCGCCTTTAACCAGCTCACCCGGAGCTTCTTTAGTGGCGGCAAAAAGACTTCCGCACATGACGCAGTCGGCTCCGGCAACAATCGCTTTAACAATATCTCCGGAGTATCTAATCCCTCCGTCGATAATTAAAGGAATGTCCGTACTCATAACAGCCCTTTTTGCTTCCATTATCGCGGTTATATTCGGTACTCCAACCCCGGTAATCACCCTTGTCGTACAAATTGAACCGCCTCCGATTCCGATCTTTATGGCATCGCAACCGGCATCGGCCAAATAACTGGCCCCGGCATAAGTCGCTACATTCCCGGCAATTAAATCGATTTCAGAAAATCTAGACTTAATCTCCATTATAGCTTTCCTAGCCCACAAAGTGGAGCCATGAGCCAAATCAATACATATTACATCACAACCCGCCTTGATTAAATGCTCTACTTGATCCAAATAACCATTACTGGTTCCTATCGCCGCCCCTATATAATGTCTTTTATAACTCTTTTTATCCTCATCAACCTTATCTCTGAACTTCACGACCTCTTTAACCTGATCCTCTCTGGAAAAATTTCTGTGTAAAATGCCGATACCTCCCGCTTTGGCTAATTCCAAAGCCATTCCAGCCTCTGTCACCGTATCCATCGCCGCACTCAACAAGGGAACTTCCAATTTAATATTCCTAGTTAATCTGGAAGTTACCTTGGTTTCATAAGCCGGCACTTCGGATATATCAGGCACGATCACCACATCATCAAAAGTCAAAGCCTGACCGATTAATTTGTCGTTCATAAAAAATTCATTTAAATTATTAATTCCGAAAAGCTAGTCTTCTTTCTCGCATTCTCCCTTTTTATTAAGCTCATACTTTTTAAGACAATCACATTCCTCCTTTTTGGCGTCCCATTCTCCCTTGGAACCTACACACTTGTCCATCAATTCCAAAATTTCCTCATCCTCATCCTCATCCTCTTAATCCTCATCCTCCTCATAAGAACCGCCATTGCCGTGATAAACAATCATCTGATCGATATAAGTGGAGGAGCCGTAAAGTACGGAAATAAGCTCTCTGGTAGAATCCAGATAAATATTGGGACCCCAATAAGGATCATGAACCACATATTCGCCATTTTTATCCTTACCGTGGATGGCCACATAATGACCCGCTCCCCGGCCTTTAGCCCCTACGAACACGATAACAGGATTACCGTCCTTGATTTCATCATCTATAACGTCCCAATCCACATTGCCATGACCGGATGAACTGACCCGCTTAACTCCCTGCCAATAACTGGGCCACACGATTAAATCATAATAAAAAATCTTTTGTTTTGCCAACACCCCGGGATTAATCATAACTCCATGATAACGCAACACCATAGAAACCGAAGTTACCGCACAACCGTATTGCCCCATTTTCGTCTGGCTCATCCCGATATTATCATCCGCCCATCTGGGATCAAGCTGGGAGTAATACCAGCTAGTCGAAGCCAGACCGGTTTTGGGCTTTTTCTGTTTCGCCTTAACGGCGGCTATTTCTCCCGAATGCTCACTAGCCATTTGATCAAAATTCCCCAAAATCATATTTCTCTGTTCTTCGACTCTTGCCAGCAATTCCTGATATTTATCCTCTTCGCCTTGAGTAACCTTTAGAATGTCCTCTTTAGCATCTTGTTGACTATCCAAATACTGCTTGTTTTGTTCACTTTCCTCTTTTAAAGAAACTAATTTTTGAAACTTCTCATTCATTTCGATTCTTCTATGTTCCAATTCCATTTTATCCTCATTAATCCCCTCCAAAACGTTTTTGGTTTTTTCATTAATTCCGTTCAGTTTCTCCATCTCTTTAAAATAATCTTCAAGACTGTCATATTCCAACATCAATTCCACTGAACTTTGATTGCTTTCATGATAGATTTTATTTATAAGCGATTTCAAAATCTCCTGTTTTTTAATTATCTCCTTGTTTTTCTGCTCGATTTTTAATTCCAGTTGTTTAATTTCCTTATCAA
>WJJX01000028.1 GCA_014729445.1 Candidatus Moraniibacteriota bacterium
CCCTGTCTCGTCGCTCGAGAGCGCCGAGACAGGGAGGGGATGACCCGAGAGGATTTTTGAGCCGGGGGTCGTAGCAGGGGTTTGGGGATTGATTCACTCATACAAAAAAACCACCGATAACTCGGTGGTTTTTTATATAGAAATTCAATCCAACTCTAATTCCCTTCAAATATAGTACTCTCTATCTCTTGCGGATAAACACATTCTTCTGAAAGCTCAGTTCCATCATTGCTCCTACAGAACCATTTTAACTGAGTCCCTGATGGCGGTTCTGGACAAGTACTCGTATTATAACCAGGCGGCGTTAAACTAAATGAATCAACACTTCCTGAATTGGTACATAGGGCTTCACACGGTTGATCCCAATCATAATTAGCATCCGGAATATTACAATCCGAAGGTTGATCGGGATCTCCAATAGGAATCTCAGGATTATCAGTTACCGCAGCAAGACAAGTAACCAAAGTGCCATCCTCGGGTTTCGAATCAAGCACTCCCGCCGCACAATTCCAAGCAAATACTACTGTTTCACCGGCTTCCTCCTCTTTCTTAATCGCATTTTCAATTGCCGAAGCTATATCTTTACCGTCGATCGTATCAGCCGACTCTCCTTCTAAGTAACCCAAATATAAATCCTCGTCGCCCTCAAGTATTTGAGCTGCATAACCTTCAACACATAAATCATCCGAACTAAGATTTTCCTCATCTCCTCTAATATAATTTTTAGGCGAATTCACATTTCCAATCCGACCACAGGCAGAAGAAGCGGTTGAAGTCTCGGCTCTAAAAGTATCTTCTCCCACTACACACTGAAAAGCCACATTACATTCGACCTTATAATAATATTTCTTCTCAATCTGAGCTATAAAAACCTGACCCGCATCATTACCTCGAGTAACTTCAAATTCTAACTCAACTCTATACCCGACCACATAAGGATTGTTATCGCAATCAGAAGCGGCGAAATAAGTATGGCTATTCCCTAAATTAGACAAATCATTATATTGAATGTCCCCCCCAACCGGACCATGAAAAGTGGTAATATTTCCACCGGTCAAGGCAAAGTTGCCGCAAGTTGTATAAGTTAAAGGAGTCGAATTGATCTCGATTTCATTGCCGGGAGTTAAAATAACTGCGGCATTCTGATTATCCAGCGTCGGAAGGAGCGAAGCCGGACTAACATTAACCGAAAAACTGTCGTCATGATTCCAGTCGATATCGCCTCCCAAATCAATGTCCGTCACCCTGAATGTCTCTGCTTGAGCTTGATCCAAGTTAACCGAAAACATCAAGCCCGCGGCTAAAACCGAGATTAAAAACATCATTACTCCTTTGGTTTTGTTTCCTCTGTTTCTCATAAAGAAAATTAATAATACAATTACTAAAATTAAAGTGATTACTCCCAAAATTATTAATTTGATTGTCAAATCAGATTTATCCGGCTGAGTCAAAAGGCCCTCTCTTAAATCCTCCTTTTTTTCGGTTCTAATCGAAATACTTTGTAATTCGTCGTTTTTCATCGCAAGCACCCGGCCCTCATCATCCATAATTTTGGCACTGATCATCGGATCCTTACATTCGGCAATCGTCTTGGCTTTTAAGGTTACCGCTCCCGGACTTCTAGGGTCCAGGTTCTGTTCTGTTTCCAATATACACTCTTTGTTGTTTGAATCAACCACGTTTATTTTTGCCTTTAATCCCGGCAAATCGGTCGGGCCGAATCTAGAACCTGGAAAAGAATCGGCTGAAGGGCTCCAGGAAAATTCAACCTCCAGATTATCTCCTTTCTTGTAATAATCCTTGTTCAAATTAAGATTATTAATCGTCGCGCTGGCGCCTCTTAGAACGTATTGAAAAAAGACCGAATTGGAAACAGTTTTGCCCCCATCCTCCAAAATCAGCTTGACATGATAAGCTTGAGGATCGACCGCTTTTGGAACCACAAAGGAAAAAGTCTTTTCCTCTCCAGAGGCAAGCTCTAAAGTTTGAGCCTCGATTTCGGCAACTTTGACCTTTGCCCCGGCTTTACTTCTGTAATTGGTTTCAAATTTGACGGCAGCCGTTATCGGACCGCCCTGATTCTTGACAGCGCATTCAATTTTTAATTCCTCATCGGAATTAACGTCCACTCCATGCATCAAGGGGAACTCCTCTTCGCCCACCAGCATTTTACAAGTTCTCGGATCAATCTCGAGGTAATCTCCGCTGCCTTCAAGGGTTACCGTCTTAAACTTATAAGAAGCCAAAGGCAGACCTTCGGAGTTTTTCAAATTCAAATACAAATCAAACTCGCCGTTTAAAAAAGAAGGCGCTGAGAAATCTATTTGCTTTGTAATGGTTCTGTTCTCTCCCAAATCGAGGGACGCCGGATAGGTATAACTGTCGATGGCATCGTATAAATCACCTTTCCTAAACAAACTTACAGTATATTTGACTCCCGGCTGAACTCCTTTTCCGTTAAAAACAGTGAATCTCAAGGTTAGATCATTTCCGGTCTGGGAAATGATTTTCGCTTCGTCAATGTTTACATTGGCGACTGTTTCAAATTCCACCTCGATCACCTCTTCCTCCTGAGCATATCCTTTTAATCCAAAAGATAGACTTACAACAATTAAAAGAACAGCCAGGAATAAATATTTTATTTTTTTGATCCGCATCTTTTTGTTTTTTATTTATTTATATTTTAAATTTTCAATAATAAATTATTTGACTCTTAAAACTAATTTTACAGTTTACTCAATAAATAGTCAACATTAAATTATATCTACGGTTTCCAAGTGTCATCGCAAGTCCATTGATAAATTACATTGTCGCCTTGTTTAATAATATTAACCTTGCCTTCCGAATTTAATTCAGCCGCTGTTTTTCCATTGTTGCAGAGATCTGTAGCGGAATTAAACTCTTCGAGATTGTTTATTCCCCGTTCGGCGGCCGGACCGCATCCTAATTCTCCGTCTGTGGGTCCTCTGGTTAAAGTCGCCTCACAATCGTCATCGCCACAACTCCATTGCCATTTATAAACCTCCACCAAATTGGTCTCTGAGATTAAAACCAAGGAAGGCTCGGACGGAACTGGCTCAATTTCATCTTCGCAAAGGCCGAAAAGATCAGCATCGGCATAAAAAGCAGCCTCGGTTGAATAATAATTCCCATCGCATTCGCTATTACACAAACTTTGATCGCCGCCGTCTTCAAGGAAAGCCAAACAACTTCCGGCTTGATCGTTATATACCGAACATTCCTCTTCGGATAAATTGCCGTTTTCGTCCTGGCATCTCCAATAATGAATATTATCTTCAAACCTATACTGCACTACCTCATCCGATCCGTTACAGGCCAGATTATTCGGCCATAAAGCCTCCACCTCAGCAACTATAGGCCCGCACTCGGGATAAACGGTTTGACTTTCGACAAAAGCCCGGCAGACATTGGAAGCTAAAAGCTCGGTTTCTTTATTGGCCGAACAAAGCTTGACTTCCGTCGGATTAACCATCTCATCTCCGCAGATCCAGCTCCAAGCGCCTCTTGATTCGCTTATCGTAACAAACTGACCGTCGCCGGAACACAAATCGGAAAAATTATTGCTCGGTGCCAGCAAATCATCTATATCATCGAAAGTCGCTCCATTTTTCGAACTGTTGCATTCAACCGCGGCCTGGGCCTGATTTAAATAAACAAAAAAAGAAAAAACCGAAATAATTATGGCAAGCAATAAATTTATCTTCCCTGACTCCTTTTTTTCTTTTTGATCTTTGTTCTCTTTTTTAGCTTCTTTCATTTTTTTATCTACAGAATTTAACTTAACCGAAGTATTTTTATCTTGTTTTCTTTTCTTAATAATCAAACCCGCAATTAATAATAAAATAACCAAACCGGCCAAAATGGCAAGCGCCTTATAAACATAGGAACCTTTAGCGCCTTTTAATTTATCCCCAATCGAGCCTAAAACACCTCGACTGCAGTATTCCTCTCCCAATTTTTCACAGTCGTAATTAAGACTGGCCTGATCCAAAACCACCCCTTCGGAATCCTTTATCCAAACATCCAAAAGAAGGTTTGAATTATCCTCCTGAGGCTCATATTCGCTCTCCAAAGCTATAAGACCGCTATCAACCTGTTTATTATACTCAAACCTTTCAATGGTAGGAGAACTCCCTTCTGCCCCGGCCTTTCTCAATTCCAATTCTATATTATACTCTTCGCCCAAACCCGGCTGGACGGCGTATTTATTATAGATCTCCTCTAATAAAGCGTTCTTTTTTTCCACTCCTTTATCTTTAATAGCCAAATTTTCTCTAGCAAGCAATTCTTCGGGATAAATAAAATCGTTTATCAAAAGACTGCTCAGACAAACCTTTACCCCGGTTTTGCTTCCCTGCTTCAAGGGAAAATTGAAAAGATTGACGTAATTTAAATCGCTAAAAGACGCCCCCTTCTTAATTATTCTGACATTGACTATGGACTTTAAATCGCCGTAATTAAAAATAAAACTGATCAAATTAACCGGATAATCATTGGCTTTTAATTCGTATAAAAGCTCTTTGCTTTCACCTTTTTCCAATCGAACCGCCTCATCTTGAGCTTCGATCAGATTATTCTCCACAAGAGACACATCGGAACTATAGCTTCGAATCTTAACCAGGCTGTTTTGACTGACCAAAGTGTTATTTTTCACCGGAATAGTCATTTTAATACTCTGGCCGGAATCTACAAGAACCGTCTCTCCCTTAACAACGGCGCCGTTAACCTTGACTGCTTTTCGATCAATCTCAAGCTCTCCAAAATCACGAGCTCCTCCGGTTACCTTAAAATCAAATTCTCCTGCCGTCTGTTTATCGCTAAAGACCAAACCGTTCAGGTTGAATTTTCCAAAACTTTGAGCATATACGGCTATTCGATAATTGCCCGAATTAATTTCCGCCGGCACTTCCCATAAGAAATTGGTTTTCTTTTCCTCCTTAGGCAAAATATTTAAATTCTTATTCAAATAAAACTGATCAACAATATTCATAATTTCGCTGCCGTCGTCGGAAATACTATAAACTCTCAGATAAAAATTGACATCCGCAATAACTTTCCTGGACTTGTTCTTCAAATTAAAAGTCAGAGGAATGGTTTCACCTTTGGAAAAACCTTCCTTAGTCGCCGTCACATCAACACCAAGATTTCCATATAAATAATCATCAAAACAGGAAGAGGGATTAAGTTCCACAGCTTTTGAAAAATGAACCGGTAATATCAATATGGTGATAAAAACCAGTATTCCAATTTTAATTTTGTCGATCATTTTTAATTTTTATTTTGTTAATTTAAATAAAATCAGCTTCTGATTATAAATTATTCGCATTCCCAGCTCCAGCCGCTTCCGGGATGAAAAGTAAAATTGTCTATCTCTCCATCCTTGCATAACTCATTTTGCCTTAATTCATCTTCATCTTCAAAGGTGTTTTGATCATTAGGGGTTTGTGAAATAAAATCGGACTCGCATTCGGGTTCCAGCTGCGGCTCAAGCCAACGGGCTTCGCAAAGATCGGATTCAAACCCTTCCTCTTCACACGACCAGGTGACAGTTCTTGTCACATCGTTGGAAGAAATATTGGCTGCGGTTGCTCCGTCGGTACAGCCACTTACTTCGATCTCTTCAATTAAGATCTCTTTGCTGTCGTAAGCCGAATTATTTTCTATATTCGAATTACAAAATTCCCCTTTTGGAATATTATAACCAAGATAGCATACTTCTGAAATTTTGTTAATATTATCCGGATCATCGACACACTTCCACTCCCATCTGTCTCCCACAATTTTTGGATAACCCGGGTACATAAATCCCTCCTCGCACCCTCCATCCAAAGTACCGCCAAAAAGATTTTCAACCAACTGGTCGACCGAAGAATAGGAAATCTCTGACTGTTCTGTGGTCGGAGGTTTACAAACTGGTTCAACAGAAGGCGGTTCTTCCAACGGTACAAAACATCTTTCGCTCATCTTCTGTCCGTCTTCATCTTGGCAATACCACTCTACATACAATTCTTCACTGTTTTGTTTCGGGTAACCCGGAACCATAAAAGAATCAACGCATAAATCACTCCAGTCAACATCCACCTGAGAATAAAAAAGATCTTCCATAGAAGAAAATTTCTCCTGGGAATCCAATTCTACACATTCAGGTTCGGGCGTAGGCACATCGCAGGGTACCGAAAAACTAAGCTCCCCCTCCCGGGTATCCGACACATCGCAGGCTACCTCGAATGTATTCTTTGAACGCGACATTCTGGTCGAAATAGTATATTTTATCAAATGATTTCCACAGCCCCTGGCATCAAATTCCACCTTATTATATCCGGAGTGAATCTGCCTCTCTTTTCCTTGAATATCTATTATGTTTTTCTCTTCCGATCCTTCATCCCAGACATATTCGGCATCAATTTTGCTCCAAAAAATCGCATTAGAACATTCGGTTGACTCAAGATAAGTATTAGCTACAATAATTTTATTGCCCTTAACCGTCACCCCCATAACGCCTTCAAACCTCATACAGCCCCAGCAAGGATCCCTATAAGAAGTTGGCGTTCTATAATTCATCCAACAGAAACTGCTGCCGCAGTACCACATTGCAAAATTCGGTAACCACATAGTCTTTCCCAAATACACTCCGTCTACGCATAAATTATCAAAATCTTCATCGGTCGGCTTTTCTCCAGAATATAATGCTTTCGGAAGACCTTGGCCTTTACCTTCATAAAAATTGCCCAAAACCTCAGAGTTGCATTGGCTCGTCTCGGCATCTGCCGACCAAGTATGCCTGTTGCTGCCCACATCACAATTGTTTGGATCATAACATTCAGCCGTAGTGTCTGCCCCGGTCATAGTATTACAATCCAAATACACCATAAAATCTTCCGAGGATTCAAAAGCCTCAACTCCGCGGTTATAAAGAAAAAACAAAGAAAGGCTAAACAGGGATAAAAACAATATTTTAATAATAATATTGTTTTTATGCTTACGCGCTCTTAAAAATTTAACAATCAATAAAACTATAACCAAAATTATAAAACCGCCCGCTCCCATATATATAACTAATCTATTTCCAATCAAATAATCAAACCAGTTGGCCTTTGGCTCCTCTCCTGCGCCGACGGCTTCAATCTCAGAGGAGGAAACAACCTCCATTTGATTAGCATAATTCGATTTTATCAAAGATTCTTTCTCAAATAAAAGATTATCGTCATTATCATATATATAGGTAAATACCTGGGGATCTGGACAATCAAGCTTTGATTCTAATTCATAAACCTCTCTGCCTCCATCCGCCAAATCAAAACGTTGCTTTTCAACACAATTTGCTCCTTCAGCATTTTTCACCTCCAATTCTAAATATCCCCTGATAGCAGAATCAAACTGACTGTCCTCTCCATTTCTCGCTCCGTTGAAACTGGACGCTTTGCCGGAAACCTCATAATCTATCTTAATGATTTCCCCCTTTTTATAAAAATCCTTATCCAATACAACCTTATTAATTGTCGCGCTCTCTCCAAAGATCACATAATGAAAGAATACTTGATTGGAAGCTTGGTCGAAATCCAGACTTGCGTGATAGGCCTGTGGAGGTAAATCGTCGGGAATCCTAAATTCGATTTCTTTTATCTCGCCCGCCTGAAACAAGACTTCGGAATTTCCAAAAAGCTCATTCTCTTTAATCTTTTCACCCTCTAAGGTCCTTAGAAAAATATCAAAATGAGGAACAGCCGTTAAAGTTCGAGCTGCTTTATTCTCAACTTCACAGACAATAAATAAATCCTCCTCCTCTTTTTTTATATCCACTCCCTGCAACAAGGAATAATAATCATCTTCCCCGCTGACTGTTAATCTACAGGTGTCTTTTTTAAACTCCAGATACTGGCCGTCGCCATCCAGACTGACTTCACCTAAATAATTAAAGGCCAGAGGAGATCCGGAAGAATCGTTGACCTCCAAAAACAAATCATGGGAACCGTTAAAATAATTGGGAATTTCAAATTCTATTTCCTCCACCCGGGAATCGTTTTGCCCCAGGGACTCTACTCTCTTGGAAAAGAGAAGATATTCTCTTGCCTTGATCTCAGGATCGGTCAAATAAACACTATATCCGATATTGGAAACAGTATTCTCTTTATTCTCTAATTTAAAAATTAAACTGTGATTATTTTCGGTTATCTTTTCCAGTTCCACCGCCTTTATCTGAAAATCTTCCGCCACATGGACTTCATTGGCGGATAAAGCATTAACCTGCGCAAAAAAAAGGATAAACAATATTAAAAATATTTTTAAATAATGATTTTTTAAACTTTTTATACCCATTATATGTTGAATAAATTATTACGACAACTTAAATAGTAAATAAAATCAATATAACTTTCGATCTTTACAAACAAATCATTCACAATTCCAGCTCCAGCCACCGGACGTTTCTTCAAAATCGATCACACTTGAACCATTGATGCACAATCCCGGACTGGATTGATTTAAACTCCCGGGCTCAAAAGTATTGTTTTCATTTTTACCCACGCCCCAATCAAATTCGGGAGCGCAAGCCGGTTCTTCTCTATTACTGATTTGGCCTAAAATAGTTGCATTATAAAAATTCCCTTTACTCAACGAAGCTTCAACTGATAGAACGCAAACAAATGTTCCAATTAAAACCAAGGCCAAAAGAAAACCTGTTTTTTTCATTTTCATTTTCATTTTCATTTTTTATTTTTTAAAATAAAATTATATTGTTTCAAAAAATCCAAACTACTCACATTCCCAACTCCAGCCGCTTCCAGGATGAAAAGTAAAATTGTCTATCTCTCCATCATTGCATAACTCATTTTGCCTTAATTCATCTTCATTCGCAAAGGTATTTTGATCATTCGGCACCAAGGATTTAAAATCAGAAGCGCAGTCAGGAATCGTATAAATCTGCCTCCAGGAAGCGCTGCAATAATCATCAGTAATCCCCGATCCATTACAAGTCCAATTAACAATAGCCGCCTCCTCATTGGAAACCACCTGTTCAACCGAAGCTTCTTCCAAACAACCTTCGGCATTAATCGCATCCAATAAATCCTGTTTGCTGTCGTAAACGTAATTCTCCACCGAAGAATTGCAAAGTATTTCTCCTCCTCCGTCATCGTAACTAATATAACACACATCCGAAATTTTGTTAATATTATCCGGATCATCGACACACTTCCACTCCCATCTGTCTCCCACAATCTTTGGATAACCCGGGTACATAAATCCTTCAATGCAACCTCCATCCAAACTCCCGCCAAAAATTTCATCCACCAATGGAGACATCGAAGAGTAACTATTATTAAGCTGATTCTCGGAAGGCGGTTTGCAAACGGGATCCTCTGCGCCGCCGCCACCGCCGCCGATCGGAGCCTCGCATTGTTTGTCATGACAGTACCAAAGAACAGCGGTAGAAGTGGAGGTAACATGTTCGCCCCCGAAAAATTGATCAGTAGTCAAATTATGACAACCCAAACTCCCGGCCTCGCTCATCAACCTGTCTTTATCCCAGCCTTCGTTATTATTCACCACGGCCGGATTACACTTGACTCCTTCTCCGCCGCCGCCG
>WJJX01000029.1 GCA_014729445.1 Candidatus Moraniibacteriota bacterium
TCACCGAAGAATACAAAATATAATCGCCCCCGTCATCCAAACCCTTTAAAACAAATTTGGCCCGGTCGTCTGTTGAATCGCAGTCCTTCTCCGTTCCCCCCGGCGTATAAACGCAAATCCTCCTCTGCTTCTCCTTTTGAAGGGCATGTTTGGTCTCCTGAATGTGGGTCGACCTGTATAAAGTTCCGATAATGTCAATCTTGTCAGTTACCTGCCAAAAATAATTGGTAGGAGTCTCCTGCCATATTCCGTAACCGTTAACTCCTAAAACCTCAATCTCATAATCCCCTAAAGCCAGTCCTTCCAGATTAATCGGCCTTGAAATCGGAAAAACTTCGCTATATTCACCCCCGTTTATCCTGTATTTATAATATTCGATACTTTCGTCCTGAATTAAAATAAAATCAGCCTTTCTCTCCACACTCACCGGCTCCGGCTTTGAATTAAAATCAACTTTAGGCGGCTCAATCCCCAATCCCAATATAACCGCCCTGCCCGTTCCGTCCGCCCCTTTGTAGGTTACCAGGTAATGATCGCTATCTATCTGAACCGAACTTACACTCTCCGTTCTTAAAGCTTCGTCAAACATATGATTAGGTGCTGCTTTGGAAATTACATCCGAACTTGTATCGACTTCCAGAACAACAGCCCAGCCTTGGTTTCCCTCACCACTAAAAACACTTAAAACATGATCTGAATCGATTCTTTCCAATGAATTATCAAATCCCCTGACTTCATCAAAGTCGAATTTATTTTTCAATGCCACTGAATCCGAACCCGTATCAACTTCTAATAAAGCCGCCCAGCCCTTCAAATCAACCCCCGTATAACTCACCAAATAATGGGTATCGTCTATTTTTTCCGCCGCGCTGTACCAAAAAAAGCCGGACTCAAAAATCTGCCAGGAGCCTTGAGTTATCGTACCCCCTGATTCATTTACAGTTAATATTCTGCCGCCCCCGTTGCTTGATCTGGTGCTTATATTTAAAAAATATTGACCATCGATTGAAAGGAGACAATTTTCTTTGCTGTGTGCTCCCAAGTTCACTGTGCTAACTTCAGTTATAGTGTCTGAACCGACATCGATTTGTAAAATTTTTCCAAAACCGTTCCAGTTGGCTCCTTGATAAACCGTCAAAAAATAATTCCCGTCTATCTTTATGGTGTCCTGAAGATCGTAAAGACCCCAAGCATCAGATAAAACATGATTTGCGCCCTTGGAAATTGTCCAGGAATCAGTGTCAACGCTCAAAATAACCGCTCTCGGCCCTCCCGCCTGCCTATAAGTGATTAAATAATCCGAATCTTGAATCTGGTTAACCCTGATATCTACATTGTTGAGGCTGGAAAAATCCGTTGAATCGATTTCATAGGGTGTCGTAGCGGTCAGCTTCCCGGTAACGGTATTGGTCTCTAAAATAACCGCCGACACATGACCGCTAGAGTGATCATAATAAACATTCAAAAAATGAGCGTCGTCTATTTTCCCCACATTATTCCTCGTGGCAGAAACGTTATCAAAAACGTAAACCTCTCCGTTGGATAAATCATATTCCGATGCTCTGACTTCGTCTGCCAATAAAGACAAAAGAAGTAAAAAGGAAAGAATAATTAAATTGTATTTTGTTTTGGTTTTCATAATTGGTTCATTTGAGTTTGAAATTGAAATTTAAAACAAATTTTCTAAATTATCCCCACGATCTTTCAATTTCATTAAAAAAAATTATGTTTATATAAAATAACACAAAATAAATATTTAAGAAAGAGTCCTTTTAGAATTTCCGTTTTTAGGATCCTTTTTTGATTTTTTGTTTTCCTCCTCCAAAATATTTATCAAATCCTCTTTTTCAAAGTCTAATTTAGCGTAATCCAATCCGTCCAAGACCGCTTTTGGACTGACAATCGGAATTTTGATCAAATCGTCCAGCTTGCCCTCCAGATCTTTTAATTCTTCCGGATCAAATCTGCTTTCTTTTAAACGAAATTTCAATTCCTTGATCAATTTAAGTTTTTCCTCGCGATCTTTGCTGTATTTTTTCTTTAAATTGAGCAGCTCTCTTTTTAATTTAACAACATAAGATCCCATTTGATCGGCGCTTCCAACCAAACCGTTAAACATAGTCAAATATTGTTCCAACAAGCTGTCTCCAAGATTGTCGGGATAACGAACCGTATGATCAATCTCGCTCCAGGCTTCTTCAAAAATAGTTCTTATCTGAATTTCGGCTATATGAACCTCCTTGCCGGGTTTTGATTCCACCAGATAATGAATGGAGCGATAGCCATAAGGATGAAGCTTGACCTCCAATCCTCTTTTTTCGAATTCCTCTATCATCTCAAGCAAATCCCCCTGCTTATAATAAGCTATCGGCGAAAAATTATTATAAAAATTCCAATTCCGGCAAATAAAATCATGAACCCCCTGCCAATCCTCCTTAAACAAATGCAATACTCTCACCCCTATCAAATCAGTAACTTCCTTTTTATAGTTCCTGCAGTCGATTTTTCTTTTAGGGTCTTCGATCCTTTTTCTTATAATTTTGGCAATCAAACTGTCTTCGTCCTTTACCCTATACCTTATTGAATGCACTTTGGAGGAATGATGCAGCTGTTTTACAATATATCTGGCCAAAGGCTCTAACTCTTTTTTATATTTTTTAAAATCCTTTTTGATTAAAATCAACTCCTTAACCTTCAAGCCGGCTTCATCAAATTCTTTTTGGGAAATTTTCAATTTTTTTAAATATTGCTTCAATCTAAACGACATGGTTTGGAAATTTTAACTCTCTTGAAAAATCAATATAGCTGATTTAAACAAAAAAGAAAAATGCGAGAACTATTCCGATTTTTTCAGAACAAAGACCGAATTCTCTTCAAAAATGATTTTATACTCGCCGCTTCTTACTTTAAGTTCAATAAATTTTTCAATCTCTTGAGGATTTACCACCGGCCAGATATTATTGTCGCCTAAATTAAAAATAAAATAATCGGCCTCTTTATTATGGGGAAAAAGAAAAACCTCTCGCCGATCCTCCAGATGAGGAACAATTGAATTTTGAGCGCTTACCGAAGCGTTTTTAGGAATCTTTTGAAAAGCCTCAATTAACACATCTCTATCATAACTTAAAACATAATGACTCTTGCTGAAAATCTTAACTACTTTCGTCGAATCAAAAAAGCGAATCCGAGCCAAAATCACAATATTCGAACAGATTAATAAAATTACTAAAAATTTTCTATGTTTAAGCCTGAAAAATTTTTTAATCGCTAAAATGGCATAAATAGAAACCAAAGGAGCAAATTCGACCGAATAATGAAAAATATGTCCCCAATAAAGGTGATTTTTGGAATAAAACTTCATTACTATAACCGGGAAAATCAAAACCAGAAATCTGGGATTTAAAACCGCCAGAAAACCTCCGCTTAACATTAACAAAACCCACATTCTGATTTTTAGCTCATCATCAAAAAAGCTGGCTGTAACTTTTAAAGGCAAAATCAAAAGATCGAAAATCGAAAAATTTTCAGCTGCGTCCAAATAAGAACTGAAATAATAATATTCATGATCGCTATTGAAAAAAGGAATGACCAGAAATATTATCAAAATAAAATAAATCACACTAATCAAAACAGTGGCAAATCCTATTTTTTTATATTTTTTATCCTCAAAAAAAATGATCATTAACCCCAGGAAAAAGGCAATTAAACTCAAGTTTTCCTTAAATAACAGAAACAAAAACAACAAACCAAAATAAAGTTTAAATTGGCGTTTATAAAAAAAATACAGCAGCCAAGGCAAGAGCATTATACCGGAAACATTATTATGATAATCGAAACTCAAAGCGTCATAAATTCCGAAAAACAAAAAAAAGATCAAAACACCCCCGTAAGCTAAAAACTTGCCGCAATCTTTCAATTCCAGAAGATAAAAAACTCCAATCCCGCCTAAAATAATCAAAAATACTTGAACAATAAGCAAAGTGTAAGAACCGAAAAAATAATAAAAAGGCGAAAATAAAATCAATATCGGTTCAAAATGATCGCCCAGCAGATTGGAAACCCCGCGAACCGTATTAGGCCCAGATTCAAAATGAGAATATTGATACAGGGCCTGATTAAAAATCCCCAGGTCATAAGCATTGGTTCTAAAATTGTAATGATTCACCAGAGAAAAAGCCGAATATATAATCAAAAAAAACAAAACGATTAGCCACAAGCCCTTATTTTTAATTCTCATCATAAGGCTTAAATATAAGTGCCAAAAACCAATCCCGATCCAATTTATTCTTAAATTGCCAGCCTTCCTTATTTATATCAAGATCATCAGGATAATAATAAACGTATTCTTTATCATTAAAACCGTAAAGATAAGACTCAATTGCGGTATTTTCATCGCCGGCTTGCTTTTGAACTAAAAGACTATAATGATCAACCGGATTTTCAAAATCATTGAGCTCCAATCTATAAGGAAGAATATACTTTAATTTAACCGAAACCTTCTGTCCGGGAGGAACATGAACCCAGTTGGCGAAAACCGTTTTGCCCTCCTCCTCATAAATCCTTGTAGTGGACTGACGATGAATGATTGTATTTTCCTCCTGTTCTTTAATGTTTTCATCATAGACGAAATCCGAATTCGCATAATCGAAAGGCGGCGCATTAAACTCTCTGGTAAAACCTTCGGCTTTTATCAACTGGCTGCCTTGGGGAACATAAATTCGCATCCAGGAGACATTATCGACATTAAACCAGTTTTTTTCTCTAAAACCGCCGCTATTTAACCTAACTATCTCAAGCTCGTTAATCACGGTTCCGTCTTTCTCAATCCTGGCTTTATGAATAATTTTTTGTTTTATCACCCCGTCGGTTTTCTTGGCTCCTATATTGGAATTAATCACACTCAAATAATCTCTTTTAGTATCTTTTATTTCTCCGGACCAGCCCATTTCAGAAATCAAACTTTGAATCTCCTCATCATAGAAATAGGAAAGAATATGGCCGCCTTCAAGAGAAGCGGATAAAACATCAAAAAAAAGCGGCCATTTGGCTGGTTTAACCTCAAAAACCTTTTTCATCAATAAAGGAGCCATATCGACCAAAATCCGTTTAGGCCGATTCTCCTTTTTATCATAATCCACCTCTACATACTGCTGAATTTGATCCATAAAATTATCTCCGTCAATTAATAAAGTTTCGGTTTCAGAATAACCTTCCAGCTCGATCGGACCGGTAACCTCCAACAAATCACGAATGATTTTTGGCGTAACCGCAATTACTCCATCCACCGAGGGTCCGCCGGTCTTCTCATAAAACCAGCTGATTTTCCGAGCGCTCGTAGGAAAATTAGGCCACCAATTGGCGTCTCGCATAGACCAGTGGCCGGTGATTTTCCATAAAGGTTGGGGTGGAACCACATCAACTTTTAATTGCCCATCCGGATTATAAATCCCGTCAATTTTTATATTCTCAACCATTCCGTAATTAACCTTGACAATTCCATAAGATCCGATAAAACCGCCGGTGGCTCTCATCTCATAATTATTTTGAAACAAAATCAGATATTTACGACTGCCGTTCATTCCGGCCAGTTCCAAAATCAAATCCGCATAACTCAAAGACTGCTCCAAATTCCTAGCTAAAACCGGCAATATTTTTTTAAGTTCGCTCAACTGATCCCTTTGAGCTTTGGGAATATCTTCCAGATCCACCTGGGCTAAATTTTCATTGGCTTTACTTAAATGGCCGCTTATTCTCATCAACCTGTCCTTCAACTCAACAATCATCTGCCCTAACGAAAATTCTTCATCAACACTCCCGCCGGATCCAAAACCGGCTAAAACCAAATTCTGCTTGACATATTCCTTATTATTTAAGATCAATTTAATGGTCTGAGTCATTTCCTCACCGGCCAAAGAAACTTCCTGGCCGACAACGGCCAGTCTTTTACCGCTCTCGATTTTACTAAATCCAGGAAGATATTTAATAAGCGCATCCAATTGACCGTCAACCTCATCCAACTTTTGGCCGGTTTGCAAAAAATCGGTATACGCTTTTGAAAAATTCTGTTGCGCCGTTTCCAGATCCTGGTCCATAATACCGGCTTTTGCCGCGTTTAAACTCTGATAAGCTTCATAGCCGGATTCCGTAATCTCGTCTTTTTGATTAAAAGCTCTAAAAACCACAACCAACAAATAAATCCCCAAAAACAAAAACCAAATCACCAAGATTAAACGCAGTACTTTCTTGTAGGATATTTTGAAATTTTTATTTCTAATTTGGTTCATTTGTTTTTTTAATCGACTAGCTCTAAAGAATCTTTTATATTTAACCCCTATTAAATTTATAATACAATTAAGCGGTCATTCTCACTTAATTATTTTAAATAAACTAACCAAACATCGCAATCAACCTCCAATGGCCCACAAAGACGGCTTACTTGAATTTCAACAGGTAAAGCCCGATTGCCGGAGTCGGGATTTTGAACGCTTTAAAATCAATTCACTATCTGCTATAATACCTTTTAATAGGCGCATTTTTAATTTTAAAGCAACCAAAATGCCAAACCAGAAAGCTAAGCTAAAAACCAGCGTCAAAGTTTTAATTTTTATTTTGATATTCTTTACGGCAATATCTTTGTTTTTCTATTTAATCAAACCCTTTAGCTACAATTTTTTTCCAAAAGAAGAATCTAAAGTGCATATTAAACCTCCTGTTGAAGAACCGGAAACAGAAAAAAAGCTCGGTTTTCTGGGTTTCACCAATCAAGTCAGCGGGCACGAAAAACCGATGAAATATCTAGTTTTATTCCAAAATTCAATGGAGCTTCGTCCCGGCGGAGGCTATATAGGCTCATTCGCCGAAATAGAAATCGAAGACGGCAAAATTAAATCCAAACAAGTTTACAACACCAACGTCTACGATCTGCAAATCCCGAACAAACCCTCACCGCCGTTCTTGATAAGTGACAAAATGCTTTCCACGGACTGGGGGCTTAGAGATTCAAATTGGGCCTTGGATTTCAATCAAAACGCCAAATTCTTTCTCAAAATCTATAAACTGGCCAATCCCAAAAAAAATTTCGACGGAGTCATAGCGGTTACTACTAAAGTTCTGCCCTTTTTGATTGAACAAAGCGGAGGACCGATAAAACTGGAGGGAATAGAAGGAAATTTCACCCCCGAAAACGTAATTGAAAAACTGGAATACGAAGTGGAGGTAAACTATACCAACCGGGGCATAGCGAAAGACCAAAGAAAAGAAATTATCAATCATCTTATGACAGAAATCATAAACAGGATTCAGA